>NZ_JBWKIF010000004.1:0-255654 GCF_056432865.1 Streptomyces sp. NPDC044921 | reverse complement strand
CCGCAGGGGGACTTCGCGGGGACGGCCTCGGCTGAGGCATCCGGCATGGTGCGGGAAAGCGCGGCGGAAAGCGCGGCTCAGCAGGGCGGTCGGCAGCGGGACTTCGTGGGGGCGGCCTCGGCTGGCGTACCCGCCGGGATGCGGGATGGCGAGCAGGGCTCGGCGGCTCGGCAGGGGCGCCCGCAGGGGGACTTCGCGGGGACGGCCTCGGCTGAGGCATCCGGCATGGTGCGGGAAAGCGCGGCGGAAAGCGCGGCTCAGCAGGGCGGTCGGCAGGGGGACTTCGCCGGGAGGGTCTCGGGCGACGCATCCGCCAGGGTGCGGGTCGGCGAGCAGGCTGCTGCGGCTCAGCAGGGCGGTCCGCAGGAGGACGTCTCCGGGGCCGCCTCGGCCGACGCTCCCGCCGGGGCGCAGGAAACCGAGCGGGTTTCGGGCCGGCCCGGGTCTCGTGCCGCGGACGTCGCGCGCGAGGCGTTGCGTGCGGCGCGGGACGACGCGCGACGGGCCCGGGAGGCGACCGAGCGGGAAGGCGCCCGGCGCAGGCGCCGGGCCCGGCAGGCGGCTGTGGACGCCAGGGCGGCGGCAGCGCGGCGGGCGCGCGACCTCGGCGCGGGCGGGGCGGCTCCCGACGTACGGCGGCTGCTGTCGGACGCGTTCCGGATGCCGGACTCGCCGGACGAGTCGGAGACGACGCCCTCCGGGCGTGAGGGGAGGACCGGGCGGAGCGCCGCGCCCTCGCGCGTGTCCGGGCTGCTGCACGAACGTCATCTGCCGGAGCCGGAGCCGGAGCCGGAGCCGGAGCCGGAGCCGGAGGCCGAGGACGCGGTGTCCCCGGCAGCTCCGGCCTGGACCACGGCGCCCCGGGACCCGGCTCCGCAGTCCGAGCCACCCGCGACACCACGGGTGGATTCGGCACACGCTCCCGCAGCCGGTGCTCCCGCCGGTCGGGCCGAGGCTTCCGCCCGGGCTGGCGAAACGGACGCCCCGGTGACCCCGGCCCCGGAAGGGGGCCAGGCCCCTGAGCCCGGCTCCCCGGCACCCCCGCCCTCCGGCCCACCCGACCGCACGCCCCCGGGGGCGGGGCCGCGCATGCCCGACCCCGCCCCTTCCCGCACAACCTCCCGCCCAGCCGCCGGTACGGGCCCCCGCGCCATTCCCCGCTCCATGGCCGCCCCCGATCGCGACAGCGACCTCCGCCGTACGTTCCCGGCCTTCCCGCCCCGGGAGGGCGACCGGTTCGCCGAGAGCTGGTGGGGGAACGCCTGGGTCTCCGCGCTCGAGCAGGGCGCGCTGGACGTGAAGCGGCTGGAACGCGGCAGGAGCTACGCCGAGCAGGGGCACGTGGACGCCATCACGGTGACGCCCGGCCTCGTGCTGGCGTACGTCCACGGCAGCCGCCCCCGGCCGTACCGCGTCCAGGTGCGCCTGCGCACGCTCGACGACTCGGACTGGGACCGCTTCCTGGACGCCGCCGCGGACCGGCCCGGACACATCGCGGCGCTCCTCGACAAGGAGATGCCCCAGTCGCTCGCACACGGCGGAGTCCCCCTGCTCCCGGGCCCCGGCGACCTGGAGCCGCGGTGCAGTTGCCCCGACCGCGGTCATCCCTGCAAGCACGCCGCCGCCCTCTGCTACCAGACCGCCCGGCTGCTCGACGCCGACCCGTTCGTGCTGCTCCTGCTGCGCGGCCGGGGCGAGCGGGCGCTGCTCGACGCGCTGTCCCGGCTGAGCGCCACCCGCGCGGCGCGCGCCGCGCAGGACAGGGAACCGGCGCCGCTGCCCGGTGTGCGGGCCAAGGAGGCGCTGCAGCCGCGCACCCTGCCGTCCCTTCCCGCGCCCCTGCCCCCGCCCGCGCACCCGGAGCAACCCCCGGCCTATCCGGCGTCCCCCGGCGGCCCGGACCCCTTCGCCCTGGACCAGCTGGCCACGGATGCCGCAGCCCGGGCGCACGCCCTGCTCGGCACCGGCCGGGACCCGGTCGGGCGGCTGACCCTCTGGCAGGACGCGGTCCGCCTGGCCGCGGCCCGCCCCGGCTCCGGACTCACCGCCGGCACCCGGGCGCTGTACTCCTCCCTCGCCGCCGCGGCCGGCCGCACCGCCGCCGACCTGGCCCGCGCGGTCGCCGCCTGGCGGCAGGGCGGTCTGGAGGGCCTCGCCGTCCTGGAGGAGCCCTGGGACCCGCCGGCCGGCCGGTTCGACCGGGCCCGGCCCCTGCTCCTCGCCGCCGACCTGCCCGCCTTCCGCCCTTGGCGCAACCACCTCACGCACCCCCACGGCCATGTCCAGCTCCGTCTGGGCCGCGACGGCCTGTGGTACGCCTACGAGTCCGAGCCGGGCCGCGACGACTGGTGGCCGCGCGGCACCCCCGACCTGGATCCGGTCGGGGCGCTGACCGGCCTCGGCCTCTCGCACGACCTCTGATGCGAAGGACATCGAGCAGGAAGGTGGGCGAACGGGCGGCAGAAGCCGGGGAAAGCGGGTTCTCGCCGGAACCGGAACCGGGACCAGGACCGGAACCGGGGCCGCGCCGCCCCGCCCGGTCCCGGCCCGGGTCATGCCCACGCGCCGCCTGCCGGGCCCCCGCGCGGTCTCGCGGCCGGTGATGAGCGCACTCACCTCGGGCCGCGCCACAAAGTGGACGGTCGACCCCGCGCGGAGCAAGACCCCCGCTACTGCGGGTCGCGTTGGAACAGCGACCTGGACCAGAGGTAGCCGAGCACGACCAGGGCCAGGCACCAGGCGACGGCGAGCCATCCGTTGTGGCCGATCTCGCTGCCGAGCAGCAGACCGCGCAGGGTCTCGATGGCCGGCGTGAACGGCTGGTACTCGGCGATCGGCCGGAACCATCCCGGCATCGAGTCGACCGGGACGAAGGCGCTGGAGATGAGCGGCAGGAAGATCAGCGGCATGGCGTTGTTGCTGGCCACCTCGGCGTTCGGACTGGACAGGCCCATGCCGACCGCCAGCCAGGTGAGGGCCAGGGCGAACAGCGTGAGCAGCCCGAACGCCGCGGCCCACTCCAGGACCGTGGCGTCGGTGGAACGGAAGCCGACGGCCAGGGCGACGGCGCCCACGAGGAGCACGCTCGCCAGGCACTGCAGCACGCTGCCGATGACGTGCCCGATGAGCACCGAACCGCGGTGGATGGCCATGGTGCGGAAGCGGGCCACGATGCCCTCGGCCATGTCCGTGGCGATGGACACCGCGGTGCCGATCGTGGTGCTGCCGATGGTCATCAGCATCAGGCCCGGCACCAGGTAGGCGATGTAGGCGGACCGGTCGGCTTGGCCGTCGCCGATGCCGGCGCTCATCGCGTCGCCGAAGACGTAGACGAACAGCAGGAACAGCATGACCGGCGTGAGCAGCAACTGCAGCGTCAGCGACGGGTAGCGGCGCGCGTGCAGCAGGTTGCGCCGCAGCATCGTGGTCGAGTCGCGCAGGGCCTGGGAGGGGACGCTCATCGGACAGGCTCCTCGGGCTGGTTCGGCTGCTGGGAGCCGGTGAGGGCGAAGAACACGTCGTCCAGGTCGGGGGTGTGGACGGTCAGCTCGTCCGCCTCGACGCCGACCGCGTCCAGCCAGTCGAGGAGGGCGCCCAGCTGGCGCTGGCTGCCGTCGCTCGGGATCTGCAGCGCCATCGCGTCGTCGTCCCGGGTGGCCTCGTTCAGGGCGAGGGCGGCGGACCGGTACGCGGACGGGTCGGAGAACCGCAGCCGCACGTGACCCCCGGGAATGAGCCGTTTCAACTCCTCGGGGGTTCCCTCCGCGGCGATCCGGCCGTCGTTGAGGACCGCGACGCGGTCGGCGAGCTGGTCGGCCTCCTCCAGGTACTGGGTGGTGAGGAAGACGGTCACGCCGTCCGAGAGCAGTTCACGGATGATCTGCCACATGTTGTGCCGGGAACGCGGGTCGAGGCCGGTGGTCGGCTCGTCGAGGAAGATGATCCGCGGGCCGCCGACCAGGGTCATGGCGATGTCCAGGCGGCGCTTCATGCCGCCGGAGTAGGTGGAGGCGGGCCGGCGCGCGGCCTCGGTGAGGTCGAAGCGCTCCAGCAGCTCGGCGGTGACCCGGCGTCCCTCCTTCCTGGAGAGGTGGTTCAGGTCGGCCATCAGCAGCATGTTCTCCTCGCCCGTGATCAGCCCGTCGACCGCGGAGAACTGGCCGGTGACGCCGATCGCCGCGCGCACCGCCTGCGGATCGGCGGCCAGGTCGTGTCCGCCGACGCGGATCTCACCGGAGTCGGCGCCGGGGCTGATCAGGGTGGAGAGGATCTTGACGATGGTGGTCTTGCCCGCGCCGTTCGCACCCAGCAGCGCGAACACGGAGCCGGCTGGGACATGGAGATCGATGCCGTCGAGGACGGTCCTGTCGCCGTACGACTTGCGCACACCGACGGCGGTGACGGCGGGGGACGACTGGACACCGCCCCCTCTTTGTGTTGTGGGCATGACAGGAGAAGGCATGGTGCTGCCCCTTCCGAAGGCCGGGGTGACGGGGGGAATGGGGAGAGGGCCGGGCGGCCCGGTGCTTCAGGCGCGGCGCACGTCGATGTTGCCCCACCGCGTCCGGGCGCGGACCTCGACGGTCTCCTCGGTCTTCTCGGGCGTTTCGGAGGAGGTGAGCGTGTTGCGCACCTGCCCGCGGTCGGAGCTGACGTCGAGCCAGGCGGCGACGCCCTCGCGGATGCCGACCTCGATGGCGCCGTAACTGGTCTGCAACTGGACGGTCCCGCGGGCGACTTCGGCGACGCGCAAAGTGTCGTGGGCGGTGGTGGCGACGACCGAGCCCTCGGCCCGCGCGATGTCGATGTCGCCGTGGGCGCCACTGACCCGCAGGTCCCCGAGCGCGGTGCCCACGGTCGTGGTGCCGTGCGAGTTCTTCAGCACGGCGGAACCGTCGACGGTGCCGACGCGCAGGCTGCCGGAGCTGGTGGTGATCTCGGCCGTGCCGTCGGCCCGGTCGACCGTGATCGAGCCGTGGGAGGCGGTCAGTTGGAGCGGACCGGTCCTGTCCAGGCGTACGTCACCGGAGGAGGTCTTCACCTTGACCTCGCCGAGCCGGCCCTCGCCGAAGACCTGCGTCCAGGAGCCGGTCAGGTCGACGCGTGAGCCCGCGGGCAGTTCGACCGTCACGTCGACGGTGCCGGAGCGCCCGACGAGGTTCGCCTTGGGCGTCCTGACGGTCAGCACACCACCCGCGCAGGTGACCTCGGTCTGGTCGGCGGACTTCACGTCCTGGCCCCGCTTCGGATCGCGGGGGCGCACCTCGACGACCGTGTCGAGGCGGTCGGTCGCGACGAACCGGATGGAACCGGCGTACACATGGGTGGTGGCCGTAATCGGTTCAGGGGTGTCGAAAGCAGGCATGGCTGTGCCGTCCTCATGGGTGATCGGATCGTCCCCGCTGGTGAGACGTGACGGTGTGAAGTGGCGTCAGGGTGTGACGTGACGTGGTGCGGGCGCGGTGCGGTCAGCGCACCCAGCCCGTGATGCTCTGCCCGATGGTGCGGGTCTGCGCCGCCGTGTGCGGCCGGGTGCCGCCGTCGACCGCGGCCGACACGGCCCGTACCAGCCACGCGTTGACCGACAGGCCCTCGCGCCCGGCGGCCTCCTCGGCCCGCGCCTTGAGGTGGGCCGGGAGACGCAGGTTGACGCGAGCGGTGCCGCCCTCGTCGCCGTCGGCGGGAGCCTGCGCCTTGAGCGGTTCGACGGGTGCGGCCGGCTCCACGGCGCCGCTGTCGGCGGGCGGCAGGGTGACCACGAAGTCGGGGTCGAGCCCGCGCAGCCGTACGTCGACCGAACCGGGGGCGAGCTCGCGGGTGATCTCGTCCATCGCGGCGGAGAGCACATTGAGCATGATCAGCCGTGTCGCCGACTCCAGGGGAGCGGTGAGCCTTTCGGCCAGCTCGCGGGCCTCGTCACCGCCGGCTTCGGCGGCCACCGCGAGTTCACGGCGGAGGGTGTCGACGTACGGAGTGAGGTTCATGGCGCCATAGTGGCACCGAAATGGTGTCATCGGCAAGCCCGGATGGCGCCGCTCGCGGGGATGCCTCACCAGTAGGTGCTCTGATCTGCGGAAACGCGGCGGACGGCGGCTGTTCGGTGCGGCGGGTGTGCTCGTGTGCCGCCGCTCTGGCTCAGGGAATGGCACCCTTTGGTGCCACGTGATGCCAAGCGGTGCCGCCTATGTGCCTGCAAGAGGCGAACAGCCAAGGGCTCCTCACGCACGGAGAGTCGGACGAACGCCTCGGCGGACGGATCCAGCGCGGCGATGTGTGGCGGGTGCCCCGGGAGCCGAAGGTCGGGTCCGGGTTCGGCCGGGTGCGCCTGGACCTGTCCCGGGCCGTCATCGAGCATCCGGTCGTCGGCATCGAGCTGCGGCTCGGCACCGGCGGGGCAAGCGTCACGGTGCCGCGCGACGCCGTCGTGGACGTCGAAGGCGTACGCACCCAGTGGGCGGACCTGCGCTACAAGGTCCCGCGGCATGCCCGCCCCGGCGGGCCGGTGATCCGCACCTCCGGGGCCATGGGGCTCGGGCGGCTGAGGGTCCGCCACGCCTGGCGCTGACGTCCGGCGCCCGAGCGCACGTGCTCAGGCTCCGCCCCGCGGTGGGAACCCCGTCGGCGGGGCCGGGCGGGCGACTGCCGTGTTCCGCGGTCGCCGGAAGGCCTCCGCGGCGACCGACCGGCTGCGGGCCGCAGGGGCGTCAATTCGGGAGCACCCGGGAAGAGTTCGCAGGCACGGCGGTATGCGGGGACTTGACACCCTGTGCGGTCTGGGGGAATTTAGGCTCGCCTTACCTAACTAGGTACTGTCGCCGTGCGACTGTGCGGTGCGCGGTCGCTCAGTCGTACGCTCCAACGGAAGGACCAGTATGTCGGGACGTCGCGAGGACAGCGGCCGGGCCGAGGGCGACGCCGCCCGGGACCTGGTCGGCATAGGTTTCGGTCCGTCGAATCTGGCTCTGGCCATCGCCGTCGCCGACCACAACCGCCGCGACCCCGAACGGGCGCTGGGGGCACGCTTCGTGGAGCAGCAGCAGCGCTTCGGCTGGCACCGCGGGATGCTCCTGGAGGGGGCGACCATGCAGGTCTCCTTCCTCAAGGACCTGGTCACCATGCGCGACCCGAGCAGCCGCTTCTCCTTCCTGATGTACCTTCAGGACCGCGGACGACTGGCCGACTTCATCAACCAGAAGACGTTCTTTCCCACCCGGATCGAGTTCCACGACTACTTCGAGTGGTGCGCCGCCGAGTTCGGTGACGTCGTCGACTACGGGCGGCGGGTCGTCGAGATCCGCCCCGTGCGCACCGCGGACCGCGTCACGGCCGTCGACGTCGTCTCGGAGAGCGTCGCCGAGCCGGCCGGCCGTGAGGTGCTCCGGGCCCTCAACGTCGTGGTCGGCACCGGTCTCACGCCCCGCCTCCCGGAGGGCGTGACCCAGGGCGAACACGTCTGGCACACCCGCGACCTTCTCTTCCGCGCACCGCGGCTGAAGGAACTGCGGCACCGCAGGTTCGCCGTCCTGGGCGCGGGACAGTCCGCGGCCGAAGCCGTCGACTACCTGCACCGGACCTTCCCCGACGCGGAGGTCAACGCGGTCTTCACGCGCTACGGTTACAGCCCCGCCGACGACAGTCCCTTCGCCAACCGCATCTTCGACCCGTCCGCGGTCGACGACTTCTTCGTCGCGCCGGACAACGTCAAGCAGGACCTCTACGGCTACCACCGCAACACCAACTACTCCGTGGTGGACGGCGACCTCATCGAGCAGCTGTACCGCACGCACTACCAGGAGAAGGTCAGCGGCCGGGAACGGCTGCGGTTCCTCAACACGACCGAGCTCGGCGGCGTCGAGGCCCTGCCGGACGGCGCCCGCGTCCTGGTCCGCTCGCTGACCACGGGGCAGCAGCGGACACTGGACTGCGACGCCGTGGTCATGGCCACCGGCTACCGCCCCGTCGATCCGCGCGACCTCCTCGGCGACCTCGCCGCCGACTGCCTCACGGACGAGCAGGGACGGGTGCGCGTGGGCCGCGACCACCGTGTCCTGATGAGCGACCACGTCGATGCCGGCGTGTACCTCCAGGGCGGCACCGAGCACACCCACGGCGTCACCTCCTCGCTGCTGTCCACCCTTGCCCTCCGCTCCGGTGAGATCACCGATTCCCTCCTGCTGCGCCGTACCGCCGAGGCGTTGCGCGCCGACCGCGGCAGGGAGATCGACGCGCTGCTCGGCTGAGCAGGCGCGGCTGCCGAACGACGACGCCGCCCTCCGCGCCGTTTTCCGGTGCGGAGGGCGGCGCCGTGGGCTCGCCGGCTAACGCCATCCCCCGGTGCGCTCGGACAGCACCTCCCCGATCCGCCGCAGCGCCGACGGGTCCAGCAGACCGTCGTGGTCGTCGGCGACCGTGTGCACGACGACCTCGCCGTCCGTGTGCGCCCCCCACTCCTCGGCGGGCCGCGGGGTGCCGGCCGCCCGGAAGTGCAGCAGCGTGCCCCGGTACCGGGCGGGGGAGTGGCCCGACAACAGGCCGGTCGCCGCCGCGTGGTTGGCGCGCATCGCCGACACGGTCACCTCCCCCAGCCCCAGCCCGTCGACCGCCGCCTCGACGGCAGCCGCGCCGGCCTCGTCCACCACGGTGTCCTCGTCCGCGCCCGGGTAGGAGTCGAGCAGCGCCAGCAGCTCCACCCGTGCCCCGCGTCCCTGGAGACGGCACGCCAGGCCGTGGGCGACGACACCGCCCAGCGACCAGCCCAGCAGCCGGTAGGGGCCGCGGGGCTGAACCCGCGTCAGCTCCGCCAGGTGGGCGTCGACCAGCTGCTCCAGGGACTCCACGACCGGCCCGCCGGTCAGGTTCGGGGCCTGCAGGGCGTGGATCGGCACCTCCCGCGGAACATGGGCCCGCAGGGCCGCGTACCGCCAGCCGAGACCCGTGGCGGGCGCCGGGCACCACAGCGGCGCCCGGTCGCCGGAGGACCGCACGGTGAACAGCACGTCGAGGCCCGCCCCGCTGCTCGCCCCGCCGTCCCGGCCCTCCTCCGCCAGGGACCGCAGCCGTGCCGCGAGCGCCGCCGCCGTCGGATGACGGAACAGGTCCGCCACCGCCACCTGCCGCCCGCTGGCGCGGTGCAGCCGGTCCCGCAGCCGCACCAGCAGCATCGAGTGGCCGCCGAGGCCGAAGAAGTCGTCGTCGATGCCGACCTCCGGAAGGTCCAGCACCTCGGCGAAGATCTCGCAGACCAGCGCCTCGGTGAGGTCGCGCGGACCCCGGCCCGCCCGCGCCCGCACCGCCCGCGGGGCGGGCAGCGCGCGCCGGTCCAGCTTGCCGTGGTCGGTCAGCGGCAGCGCGTCCAGCTCCACGAACGCCGACGGCACCATGTAGTCCGGCAGCATCCGGGTCAGCTGGGCGCGCAGCGCGGACGGGTCGAAGTCCGCGCCCGCCGCCGGGACGACGTAGGCGACGATGTGCCTGCCGCGCGGGCCGTCGTCGCGCACGTCGACCGCCGCCTGGAGGACGGACGGACCGGCCGCCAACGCCGCGGTGATCTCCCCGAGTTCGATGCGGAAACCGCGTATCTTCACCTGGTCGTCGGCGCGGCCGAGGTAGTCGATGGTGCCGTCCGGCATCCACCGCACCAGGTCGCCCGTGCGGTACATCCGCGTGCCGGGAGGGCCGAACGGGTCGGCCACGAACCGCTCGGCCGTCAGCGAGCGCCGCTCCAGATAGCCGCGGGCGAGACCGGCTCCGGCCAGGTACAGCTCACCGATGACACCGGCCGGCACCGGCTGGAGCCGGGCGTCCAGGACGTACGCGGTGGTGTTCGCGGTCGGCCGCCCCACCAGCGGACGTTCGCTGTCGGCCACCCGGGCGGCCAGCGCGTCGACCGTGCACTCGGTCGGCCCGTACAGGTTGAACCCGGCCGTGCCCGCCAGCTCGCGCAGGTCCCGCCAGAGCGGGGACGGTACGGCCTCACCGCCCACGCCGAGTGCGAGCAGCGGGCAGCGGCCCTCCCTGATCAGCCCGGCGCCCGCGAGCTGCATCGCGTGGGAGGGCGTGACCTCGATGAAGTCGATCCGGTGCGCTTCGATGAACGACACCAGCCGGTCGGGGTCGCGCAGCGTGTCCTCGGTGACGAGGTGCAGCGCGTGGCCGTCCAGCATCCACAGCTGTGGCTGCCACGCCGCGTCGAAGGCGAACGACCAGCCGTGCGCCACCCGCAGGCTGCGCCCGCCGGCGGCGGCGACGGTCGGCCGGTAGAGCAGCTCACGGTGGCTGTGGAACAGGTTGGCGATGCTGCGGTGCTCCACGACGACACCCTTGGGCAGGCCCGTGGAACCGGAGGTGTAGATGACGTACGCCGGGTGCCCCGGCAGCGGGTGCGGCAGCCGGACCGGCTCCGCGGTGCTCTCGTCGGAGAGCAGCGCCTGCGTGTCCGCCGCGTCCAGGACCAGGGTCTGCGGCCCGCCGTCGCCGGCCAGCTCCGCCAGCGCCCCGGTGGTGATCAGCAGCCTGGGCGCGGAGTCCCGCAGGATGTGCTCGATCCGCCCGGCCGGGTAGCCCGGGTCGATGGGGACGTACGCGCCGCCGGCCCGCATGACCGCCAGCAGCGCCACCACGGTGTCGGCCCGCCGGGGCAGCAGCAGGGCCACCATCCGCTCCGGCCCGACCCCCCGGTCCGTGAGCAGCCTCGCCAGGCGTGCCGTGCGCCGTTCCAGCTCGGCGAACGTGTACGCGATGTCACCGCACACCAGGGCCGTGGCGTCCGGCGTGCGCTCCACCTGCCGGGTGAACAGCTCGGTCAGCGTCGCCACCGGCGCCTCGACCAGGTCGCCCTTCCAGTCGACGAGCACCTGGCGGCGTTCGTCGGCGGAGAGCAGCTCCAGGCTGCCGAGGGGACGGTCGGGGTTGTCGGTGACGGCTTGCAGCACCCGCAGGAAGCGGGTCGCCATGTTCTCGACGGTGTCGTGGTCGAACAGGTCGGTGCTGTACTCCACGCCCAGCCGCATCCCGTCCCGGCCGTGCTCCTCGGTGATCTCGAAGGCCAGGTCGAACTTGGCCGTTCCCATGTCCACCGGCTCCTGCCGGACCGCGACCTCGCCGAGCGCCAGGTCCACCGGCGGCCTCGCCTGGTGGCTCAGCATCACCTGGAACAGCGGGTGACGGGCCATGGACCGCGCCGGGTTGAGCAGCTCCACCAGCCGCTCGAAGGGGATGTCCTGGTGCGCGTAGGCCGCGAGGTCGGTCTCCCGGACCCGGGCCACCAGCTCCCGGAAGCCCGGGTCGCCGGAGGTGTTCGTCCGCAGCACGAGCGTGTTGGCGAAGAAGCCCACGACGTCGTCGACGGCGTCGTCACTGCGGCCCGCGACCGGCGTTCCGACGGGGATGTCCGAACCGGCTCCCAGCCGGGTGAGGAGGGTGCCGAGTGCCGCGTGCAGCACCATGAACACGCTGGCGTCGCAGCGCCGGGCCAGCGCCCGCACGGCCCGGTGCAGGGAGGCCGGCACGTCGAGTGCGACGGTGGCGCCGCGCAGGCTCGGCGTCGCGGGCCGCGGCCGGTCCGTGGGCAGCGGAAGCTCCTCCGGCAGCCCGTCCAGGGTCTTGCGCCAGAACTCCGCCTGACGGTGCAGCAGTCCGTCCGGGTCCGACTCGTCGCCGAGCACCGCGCGCTGCCACACCGCGTGGTCCGCGTAACCCACTTCGAGCGGGGCGAAGGCGGGGTGCTCGCCCCGGCTGCGCGCGGTGTAGGCGTGCGCCAGGTCCCGCAGCAGCGGCAGCGCGGACCAGCCGTCGGCGGCGATGTGGTGCAGCACCAGGATCAGCACGTGCTCCTCGGGGCCGACGGCGAACAGCTCGGCCGCGAAGGGCGCTTCCTCGTCGATACGGAACGGGCGTGCGGCCGCGTCCGCGAGCCGGCCGGGCAACTCATCGCCGGTGACCGGCGTGACGGGAAGCTCCGGCCGCGCGGATTCCGCGTCGAGGATGACCTGCCGGGGGGTGCCCGCCTCGTCCGGCAGCACCGTCCGCAGGGCCTCGTGACGGTCCGTCAGGTCACCGAGCGCGGCCCGCAGCGCGTCGGTGTCGAGAGCGCCGGTGAGCCGCGCCGCGAACGCCATGTTGTACGCCGGGTTCGGCCCCTCCAGCCGGTACAGGAACCACATGCGCTGCTGCGCGAACGACAGCGGCAGCGGATCGGGCCGCTCCCCGGCCCGCAGCGGCGGCCGGGTGCTGCGCGTGTCCAGACGCTGCGCCAGCCCGGCGACCGTCGGCGCGTCGAACACCGTCCGCAGCGGCAGTTCCACCCCCAGCGTGGAGCGGACCCTGCTGGCCAGCCGGGTCGCCAGCAGCGAGTGCCCGCCCAGCGTGAAGAAGTCGTCGTCGATGCCGACCTCGGGCACCCCGAGCACCTCGGCGAACAGGTCGCAGAGGATCTCCTCCGACGGGGTGCGGGGGCGCCGGCCCGCCGCGGCCGGGCCCAACTCGGGCGCGGGCAGGGCCCGGCGGTCCAGCTTGCCGCTGGGCGCCAGCGGGAGCGCGTCCAGCACGACGACCGCGGAGGGCACCATGTGCTCGGGCAGCGACCCCGCCAGGTGGCGGCGCACCTCCGTGGGATCGGCGGCGCCGGTCGTGTAGGCGACCAGCACCGGCTCGCCGTCCGTGCCGAGGTCGCGCCGGGCCACCACGGCGGCCTCCCGGACGCCGGGGTGCCGCGCGAGCACGCCCTCGATCTCACCCGGTTCGATGCGGAAACCGCGTATCTTCACCTGGTCGTCGGTCCGGCCGAGGTACTCGATCACACCGTCCGCGCCGCGCCGGGCCAGGTCGCCGGTGCGGTACATCCGGGTGCCCGGCGGGCCGTACGGGTCGGCGACGAACCGCTCGGAGGTCAGCCCGGCCCGGCCCAGGTAGCCGTGTGCCAGCTGGGGGCCCGCCAGGTACAGCTCGCCGGGCACACCGGCCGGGACCGGGCGCAGCGCGGCGTCGAGGACGTACGCCGAGGTGTTCCACACGGGGCGGCCGATCGGGACGCTGTCGCGGTCCCCGCTGCCGGCCGGGCACGGCCAGGCGGTGACGTCCACGGCGGCCTCGGTGGGGCCGTACAGGTTGTGCAGCTCGACCGTGCCGCCGAACAGGTCGTGGAAGCCGCGCACCAGGTCGGGGGTGAGTGCCTCGCCACTGCACAGCACCCGGGTCAGGCCCGTGCAGCCCGCCGCCTCCGGCTCGGCGAGGAAGGCACGCAGCATCGACGGGACGAAGTGCGCCGTGGTGACGGACTGTTCCCGGATCAGCCGCGCCAGGTACCGCGGGTCGAGGTGGCCCTGCGGGCGGGCCACCACCAGGGTGGCGCCGGTGATCAGGGGCCAGAAGAACTCCCACACCGACACGTCGAAGCTGGACGGCGTCTTCTGCAGCACCCGGTCGGCGGAGGTCAGGCCGTACTCGCCCTGCGTCCACAGCAGCCGATTGACGACGGCCGAGTGCGGCACGACCACGCCCTTGGGGCGGCCCGTGGAGCCGGAGGTGTAGATGACGTAGGCCGGGTCCGCCGGGCGGACGGCGACCGCCGGGGCGCCCTCCGCCGGAGGAAGCGCCTGCGCCTCCGCGCCGTCCAGGGCGAGGATCCGCGACGCGTCGGGCAGCAGGCCCCGTGTCGCGGTGTCCGTGAGGACCGCGACCGGGCGCGCGTCCCGGAGCATGAACGCGACGCGGTCCGCGGGATAGCCGGGGTCCACCGGCAGGTACGCGGCACCGGCGCGCAGCACGGCCGCCAGCGCCACGACCAGGTCGGCGCGGCGCGGCAGCGCGACCGCGACGACCGCGCCCGGGCCCGCGCCCTGCCGGGCGAGCCATCCGGCGACCCGCTCGGCCCGTGCGTCCAGGTCGGCGTAGCTGAGCCGGTCGTCGTCGAAGACGACGGCGGTGGCGTTTGGGGTGCGGGCCGCCTGCTCGGCGAGGAGCGCCGTGAGGGTGGTGTCCGGTACGGGGTGGGCGGTACCGGGCGCGGTCAGCGGCCGCGCCTCGTCCTCGCCCAGCAGGTCGACGCGGCCCAGCGGTTCGTCCGGCGCGGCGGCGAACGCCTCGAAGGCGCGGCGCAGCCGGCCGGCGACGGACCGCACCGTGTCCTCGTCCAGCGCGTCGGGCCGGTAGCCCAGTTCCAGCCGCAGGCGCGTGCCGGGCAGCACGGTCAGAGCCAGCGGGTAGTGCACCCCTTCGTCGCCGCCGGCGTCCTCCAGCCGCAGCCCCGGGGCGAGTTCGGTCAGCGACTCGGGGTCGAACGGGTAGTTCTCCACCACGGCGAGGGTGTCGAACAGCTCCCGCCCGCCGGCCAGCCGCTGCACCTCGGCCAGGCCCAGGTGCTGGTGCGGGACCAGCGCGGACTGCTCCTCCTGGAGCCGGGCCAGGGCGTCGGCGTACGGTTCCGCCGGAGGCAGGGTGACCCGTACCGGAACGGTGTTGACGAAGACGCCCACCATCGACTCGACGCCCGGCAGGTCGGCGGGCCGCCCGGACACCGTGGTGCCGAAGACCACGTCGCCACGACCCAGGGACCGGGCCAGCGTGAGCGCCCAGGCGCCCTGGACGAGGGTGCCCAGGGTCAGGCCGCGGGCCCGCGCGAGGGCCGTCACGGAGGCTGTCAGCGCGGGATCGAGTGCGACCACGACCTTGCGCGGCGGCTCGGTCACCGACTCCGGCGCACCGGGCGCGACCAGCGTCGGGCCGTCCAGGCCGGCCAGCGCCGCCCGCCAGGCGGTCTCGGCGGCGCCCCGGTCCTGTGCGGCGAGCCAGTCGAGGTACACGCGCGGCGAGGCGGCGGGTGCCGGCCGGGCCCCTGCGTAGTGGGCGAACAGTTCCCGCACCAGCAGGGGCTGGGACCAGCCGTCGAGCACGATGTGGTGGTTGGTGACGACCAGCCGGTGCAGGCCGGGCGCCAGCCGCAGGAGGCGGAAGCGGACCAGCGGCGGCCGCCCGAGGTCGAACCCGCGCTCCCCGTCCACGACGGTGAGCCGCTGCGTCTCCCGTTCCCGCTCGCCCTCGGGCAGCCCCGACAGGTCGCTGAAGCTCCACGGCACGTCCACCCGGGAGGGGATGAGGGCGGCGGACTTGCCCTGCCGGTTGCGGCGGAACGCGGCCCGCAGGCCCGGCCGGCGGTCCAGCAGCGCCTGGGCGGCGGCCCGCAGCCGGGGCTCGTCCAGCGGTCCCCGCAGGGTCATCGTCAGATGACCCACGTACACGTCGTGGCCGGCGTCGTCGAGCTCCGCCCGGAACAGCAGGCCCTCTTGCAGCGGGGTCAGCGGGAGGATGTCCTCCAGCCTGGCGCGGGCGTTCACGAGAGTCTCCAGTCGGCTTCGAAGTCGTCGATCTCGTCCTGGGACAGGGAGATCAGGGAGAGGTCGGAAGGCGTCCAGCCGCCCGCCTCGGGCTCGTCGGTGTGCGCCACCAGGGCCGCCAGGTACGCCAGCCAGCCGTCGGCGAGCGAGCGGACGACGTCCGTCTCCAGGGCTTCCCCGGCGTACGACCAGGTGGCGCTCAGGCGGGGTCCCGCGGGCGCCGGGGCCACATGGACGTCGATCTCCAGGGCGTGCGCGAGCGGCAGCGCCGGGTCGACGCCGTGGAACAGGCCGTCGCCACCGGCGACCGGCTGCCACGGGGCCCGCGCGTCGCCGGAGCCGAACCGCCCCAGGTAGTTGAAGCAGATCTCGGGCACGGGCAGCGCGGCCAGCCGCCGTGCCGTCTCCGGGTTCAGGTGGCGCAGCGCGCCGAACCCGAGACCGCCGTCGGCCACGGCCCGCAGCCGCTCCTTGACCGCCTTCAGCGCCCGGCCCGCCGCGGGGCCGCCGGCCCGTGCCTCGGCCAGGTCGACGGGCCCGGGGTCCAGCCGTACCGGGTGGACGGTGGTGAACCAGCCGACGGTCTGTGCCAGGTCGACGCCCTCGGCCACGGTCTCCTCGCGGCCATGGCCCTCCAGCTGCACGCTCACGCCCGCGTCCGCGACCCCCGAAAGGCGCCGGTGGTCGGCGACGGCCAGGGCCAGCGCGGTCAGCAGGACGTCCTCGACACTCGCGTGGAACGCCGCGGGCACCCGGGTCAGCAGCGCCTCGGTGTCCGGCTGGTCCACCGTCACGGTGTGCCTGCGCGTGGTCGCGGCGGTGTCCCGGGCCGGATCCAGGGCGCGCCCGGCCAGCGGTGTTCCGCCGCCTCCCAGGGCACGGGCCCAGTCGTCGGCCTGCCGGACGGTCTCCTCCCGCCGGGCGTACGCGCGCAGCAGCTCGCTCCAGGCCCGCAGCGAGGTGCCGGTGGGCGGCGCCGGTTCGCCGCGCCACGCCGCGTCGAGGTCCGCGCACAGGACGCGCCAGGACACGCCGTCGACCACCAGGTGGTGGATGACCAGGACGAGCCGGTTCTCCGGCTCCCACCACACCGCCTGCACCAGGACGCCGGACTCGGGACGCAGCCGGTCCCGGGCGGCGGCGGCCTCGGCCGAGGGGGCCGCCTCGGCCCGCCGCAGCACGTCCCCGGCCCGTACCGCACCGGGCGCCGGGGCGTCCAGCTCCCAGGTGCCGTCGGCCGCGCGCACCAGGCGGGCCCGCAGCGCCGGATGCCGGTCGAGCACCGACTGGAGGACGGCGGTGAGCCGTTCGTAGGTCAGGCCCGGCGGCGTGGAGAGGGTCATGCCCTGGCTGTAGCCGTCGACGCGGGCGGCGGTGCCGGCCGCATCGGCGAGTTCCCGCAGCCACGCCATGATCGGCGTCTCCGGCACCCGGCCCACGCCGTCGTCCGGCGCACGCTCGGGCGCGGCCTTCTCGGGCCGGGCGACGGCGGCCAGGGCGGCCGGTGTCTGGTGGCGGAAGACGTCACGCGGGCCGAGCGTCCAGCCCGCCGCGCGGGCGCGGCTCACCAGCTGGAGCGAGATGATGCTGTCCCCGCCCAGCTCGAAGAAGTTGCCGTCGGCGTCCACGGTGTCCTGGCCGAGCAGGGCGGCGAACAGCTCGCAGAACAGCTTCTCCGCCTCGGTGACGGGCGCGCGTCCCCCTCCCTGCCCGGGCAGTTCGGGCACCGGCAGCGCGGCACGGTCGACCTTGCGGTTGGCCGACTGCGGCAGCCGCTCCATGGGCACCCACAGCGACGGCACCATGTGCTCCGGCAGCAGGGCCGCCGCATGGGCGCGCCACACGCCGGTGTCCGCCGCGTGGCCCGGGGCGGGCACCACGTACGCGACCAGACGGCGCGATCCCGGCAGGTCGTCGCGGGCGATCACGGCGACCTCCGCGACGCCCTCGTGCCGTCCGAGGACGGCCTCGATCTCGCCCGGCTCGATGCGGAAGCCGCGGATCTTCACCTGGTGGTCGGCGCGGCCCAGGCACTCCAGCTCGCCGTCGGCGGTCCAGCGCGCCAGGTCGCCGGTGCGGTACATCCGGGCCCCGGGCGGGCCGTACGGGTCGGCGGTGAACCGCTCCGCGGTCAGCGCGGGACGGCCGAGGTACCCGCGGGCGAGACCGGCGCCCGCGAGGTACAGCTCACCCGTCACCCCGGGCGGCACGGGCCGGAGCCGGTCGTCCAGCACGTACGCCGTGGCGCCCCTGATGGGCCGTCCGATGCGAGGTGCCCCCTCGCCGGTGACGCGGGCGACGACCGAGTCGACGGTGCACTCGGTGGGTCCGTAGAAGTTGTACGCCGTGGTGGCCGGGTGGGCGCCGAGGTCCCGCCACAGCGAGTCCGGCATGGCGTCCGCGCCCGGACCCAGGAGGGCGGGCCGGTGCCTGCCCTCGTCCAGCAGGCCGTGCCCGATGAGCTGCTGGAGGTGGGCCGGCGTCAGGTCGAGGTAGTCGACCCGCTCCTCGGCGACGTACGCGGCCACGGCCTCGGCGTCCGGGTACGCCGACTCGTCCAGGACGTGCAGTTCGTGCCCGCCCACCATCAGCACCACCGGGTCGAGCGAGGCGTCGAAGGCGAACGAGGCGACGTGCCCGATTCGGAGGCGTCGCCCGCCGGCCTCGGGCACCTCGGGCGGGAACAGGGTCGAGGTGTGCGCCGCGTAGAGATTGGCGAGGTTGGCGTGGGTCACCACCACACCCTTGGGGCGTCCGGTGGAGCCCGAGGTGTAGATGACGTACGCGGCGTCGCCGGGCCTGGCCCGCGGCAGGGTGACCGGGGCCGCCGGCTCCTCGCCGTCTACGAGGACCAGGGGAAGGTCCGGCCGGTGCGGGAGGGTGCGGGCCAGCTCGCGGGTGGTGAGCAGGCACACGGGCCGTGCGTCGTCCAGGGTCCGCGCCAGCCGTTCTGCCGGGTACTCCGGGTCCAGCGGCAGGAACGCGGCGCCCGACCGCAGCACGCCGAGCAGCGCGGCGACCATCTCGTGACGGGGAAGCGCCAGGGCCACGAACCGCTCGGGGGCCGCGCCGTGTGCGGCCACCAGCCGGGCGATCCGCTCCACGCGCGCGTCGAGCCCGGCGTACGTGATCCGTTCGACGGCACCCGACCGGGAGCCGAGCACCAGCGCGACCGCGTCCGGCGTCCCGCGGACCTGCCGCGCGAACGCCTCGTGCAGCGGCGGCGCCTCGGGCGCGGCCACGGGCGGTGCCAGCAGCGTGCGCCGTTCCTCCGCCGTCAGGATGTCGTGGTCGCCGATCGGCAGCCCGGGCCGTGCGACGGCGGCGGCCAGCAGCCGCACCAGGCGCTGGGCGAGCACCTCCACCGTGTCCGGGTCGAACAGGTCCGCGCTGTACTCGGCGAAACCGCTGACCTCGTCCGCGTCACCGTCCGGGTCGAACCGCTCGATGAACGTCAGGCTCAGGTCGAACGTCGCCGTGCCGGTGGCCACCACGTGCGGCCGGGTGCGCAGACCCTCCGCCGGCAACGCGGAGGCCGTGCCGCTCTGATGCACCACCATCACCTGGAACAGCGGGTGACGGGCCGTGGAGCGCGGCGGGTTGAGGATCTCCACCAGCCGCTCGAACGGCAGGTCCTGGTGCTCGAACGCCGCCACGGCCGTGTCCCGCACCCGCCGCAGCAGGGTCTCGAACGACGGAGCGCCGGAGGTGTCGGTGCGCAGCACGAGCGTGTTGACGAAGTAGCCGACGAGGTCGTCGAGCGCCTCCTCGCCGCGCCCCGCCACGGGCGTGCCCACCGGGATGTCCTCCCCGGCGCCGAGCCGGGTCAGCAGGGCGGCCACCGCGGCCTGGTACACCATGAACGGGGTGGCACCGAGCGAGGCCGCGAGCGTGCGTACGCGGCGGGCGAGTGCGGCCTCGACCGTGAACCGGACCATGCCGCCCCGGTTGGACGACTCGGCCGGACGGGGCCGGTCGGTGGGCAGCCGCAGCTCGTCGGGGGCGCCGCGCAGGGCCTCCTTCCAGTACGCGGCCTGACGTGCCGTCAGGCTGCGCGGGTCGCCGGCCTCGCCGAGGAGCCGGCGCTGCCAGACGGCGAAGTCGGCGTACCGCACGGGCGGCGGCGGCCAGCCGGGGGCCCGCCCGGCCAGCCGTGCCCGGTAGGCGCCGGCGAGGTCGCGGACCAGGACGGGGAGGGACTGACCGTCGCCGGCGATGTGATGCAGCAGGAGCAGCAGGACATGCTCCTGCGGGCCGGTGGGGAACAGGATGACGCGCAGGGGCGGCTCCTCCGCCAGGGCGAACACGTGCGCCGCGGCGGCGGCCAGTTGGGCGTCCACCTCGTCGGGCGTGGCGCGGCGCACTTCCAGGCGGGGGCCGTGCTCCGGCTCCAGCACGACCTGGCACGGCGATCCGTCGCGCTCCGGGAAGACCGTACGCAGGATCTCGTGGCGTACGGAGACGTCGGTGACGGCGTCGGCGAGGGCGGCCGGGTCCAGCGGGCCGCTGATGCGCAGCGCGGTGGGGATGTTGTAGGCCGGGCCCGGCTCTTCCAGGCGGTGCAGCAGCCACAGCCGCTGCTGCGCGAACGACAGGGGCGCGGGATCACCGGTGGCTCCGGCGGTACCGGCCGTCAGCGCGGGCCGGGCCGTGCCCTCACCCCGCGCCGTGCCCTGCTGCGTGGTCTCGTTCCCGGACTCGTCCAGGACACGGGCCAGCCCGGCAGGTGTCGGCGCGTCGAACAGCGCTCGCAGGGCGGGCCGGACGCCGAACTCCGCCTCGACGCGGGTCATCAGCCGTGCGGCGAGCATCGAGTGACCGCCGAGCAGGAAGAAGTCGTCGTCCGGCCCGACCGCAGGCACCTCCAGCACGGCGGCGAACAGCGCGCAGAGCGCCGCCTCGCGTGCGGTGGCCGGCTCCCGTCCGGCGGCACGTGCGTACACCGGCGCGGGCAGCGCCCGGCGGTCCAGCTTGCCGTTGCCGGTCAGCGGGAGCCGCTCCAGTGCGACGATCGCGGCGGGCACCATGTGGGCGGGCAGCACGGCGGCCAGGTCCGCCCGCAGCCGGTCGGTGTCGGGTGCGGGCGCTCCCTCGGCGGGCACCACGTAGGCGACCAGGCGCGGGTCGCCCGGCTGGTCCTCGCGGGCGATGACGGCGGCCTGCGCGATCGCCGCGTCCCGGCGCAGCGACTGCTCGATCTCGCCGGGTTCGATCCGGAAGCCCCGGATCTTGACCTGGTGGTCGACCCGGCCCAGGTACTCCAGGACACCGTCCGCGGTCCAGCGCGCCAGGTCGCCGGTGCGGTACATCCGGCTGCCGGGGGCGCCGAACGGGTCGGCGACGAACCGTTCGGCGGTCAGGGCCGGGCGGCCGAGGTAGCCGCGGGCGAGCCCGTCACCGGAGACGTACAGCTCACCGGGCGAGCCCGGCGGCACCGGGTGGAGCCGGTCGTCCAGCAGGCGCACGGCCGTGTTGTGCACCGGGGCGCCGATCGGCACGACCGGGCCCTCGTGGTCCGGACGGCAGGTCCACAGCGTGGCGTCGACCGTGGTCTCGGTGGGGCCGTACGAGTTGAACATCCGGGTCGTGGCCGACCAGCGCCGCATCAGTTCGGCCGGGCACGCCTCGCCCGCCACGATCAGCGTGGCCCCGGCGGGCAGCGACCGCTCGTGCGGCAGCGTCGCCAGCACGCCCGGCGGCAGCGTCAGGTGGGTGACCGCGTGCCGCGCGCAGAACTCCGCGAGCGGCGGCCCCAGTCGCTTGTCGGCGGGGGCGACGACCAGCGTGGCACCGGTGAGCAGGGCCATCGTCCATTCCCACACCGAGGTGTCGAAGCTGAACGAGGCGAACTGCAGCACCCGGCTGCCCGGGCCCGCCCCCAGCTCCTCGGCCATGGTGGAGACCAGGCTCGGGATGCCCTCGTGGGTGACCACGACGCCCTTGGGGCGCCCGGTGGAGCCGGAGGTGTAGATGAGGTAGGCGGCGTGGCCCGGCGTCGAGGGGCGCAGCGGGGCGCGCGTGCCCCGGGTGGGACGTGACGCGTCGTCGAGGAGGACGACCGGGATCTCACCGTGCGGAAGCCGGCCCGCCAACCGGGAGTCGGCGACCAGCAGGCCCGGCCGGGCGTCCTGGAGCATCAGGGCGATGCGGTCGGCCGGGTACTCCGGGTCGACCGGCAGATAGGCGGCCCCGGCCTTCATGACGGCGAGCGCGGCCACCAGGAAGTCGCCCGAGCGGGGGAGGGCCACGGCGACGACCCGCTCCGGTCCGGCGCCCAGCGCGGCCAGTTCGCCGGCCAGCAGGTCGGACCGCTCGTCCAGATCGGCGTAGCCGAGCCGGTGTTCACGGCCGTCCGCGCTCTCCCAGACGAGCGCGGTGGCGTCCGGGTTCTCGCGCACCCGGTCCCGGAAGAGGTCCGGGACGGTGGCGCGCTCCAGCGCGCGCCGATCGCTGCCCCACGTCGTCAGGACCTGTTCACGCTCCTGTTCACCCAGCAGGTCCAGGTCGCCGAGCGGTGTGTCCGGGGCGTCCACCGCCGCCGCCAGCAGCCGCTCGAAGCGGTCGAGCAGACGCCCGACCGTTTCCTCCTTGTACAGGTCGCGGCGGTAGGTCGTGTCCAGGGTGAGTGTCCCGGCGGCGTCCAGCACGGCGGACACCGCCAGGTCGAACGCGGCGGCACCGCCCGGCACCGGCCGCTCCGCCGGCCGTACGCCGGGCAGTTCGAACCCCTCCCAGACGTCGCTGCGCAGCGAGAACATGACGTCGAAGAAGACGTGGTGGCCGGCCGTGCGCTCCGGGCGCAGCTCCTGGACCAGGGTGTCGAAGGGGACGGTCTGGTGCGCGTACGCCCCCAGGCACACCTCACGCACCTGCTGGAGGAACGCGCGGAACGTCGTGTCCGGCGTGACCCGCGTCCGCAGCACCAGCGTGTTGCCGAAGTTGCCCACCAGCCGCTCGGCGCCGGAGTCGGTGCGCAGCACGGCGGGCGATCCGACGAGGACGTCGGGCGCGCCCGCGGCTCGGTGGAGCGTCGCGTTGAACGACGCGAGGAGGGCCATGAAGGGGCTGACGCCCTCCGACCGGCACAGCGCGTGCACGCGCTCGCGCAGCGCGGCGGGCAGCGTACGGACGAGCCGCCCGCCCTCCTGGGCGCGGTCCGGCGAGCGGGGGGAGTCGGTGGGCAGGGGCAGCGGGGCGGGCGGGTCCGCGAGCAGCTCCCGCCAGTGGGCGAGGTCGGCCGCCGTCCAGGGCGCACGCCGCTGTTCGCGTACGGCGAGATCGGCGTACTGGAGGGGGAGTTCGGGCAACGGGCGCCCCGTGTAGGCGGCGGCGACCTCCTGGAGCAGGACCTGCCAGCTGCCGTCGTCCCAGGCGATGTGGTGGGCGACCAGGACGAGTACGTGTTCGTCGTCGGCGAGCCGCAGGATCTCCAGGCGCACGGGCGGGTCCGCCGACAGGTCGAAGGGGCGCGCGGCCAGCCGGGCCGCGACCTCGTCCACCGCCGCCTCCCGGTCACCGGGCGCCACCGCCGTCAGGTCTCTTTCGCCGATGACCGGCTCGGCATCCGGGACCGGCACCTGGACCGGCTCGCCGTCCTCACCGGACCGGTAGACGGTACGCAGGACGTGGTGGCGCCGCACGACGGTCCGCATCGCCTGCCGCAGACCGGGGACGGACAACTCTCCGGAGAGGCGCACCGCCACACAGATGTTGTAGGCGGTGCCGTGCGGCTCCAGCTGGTGCAGCAGCCACATCCGGCGCTGCGCCGAGGACAGGGGGGCCGGCCCCTCCGCCCTGGCCGGGGTGGTCCGCGGGGATGTGTCCGCGCTGCGGGGCTGCCTGGCTATTCCCCGGGCGGCCAGTTGACGGCGCAGCAGTTCCCTGCGCCGTTCGTCGGCGCCTGCCGTGCGGCCGATGTTCGCACCCGACAAGAAGGTTCACGTCCCCTCAACCCGTGACTGATGGGCGGAACCCTAACTTAGGATAGCCTTATCTTGCTATGGTGTGCCCGCTCGCCGGGGTGGCCGCCTCGGGCGGGGAACCCGGAGGTGGAGGACTTGCCGTTGCGCGTCAGGGAACTCGCCCTGGACCTCTCCCCGTTGCGGGCCGGAGGCCCGCTCGGGCTGGTTCTCGCCACCCGCGTGCTCGCCCTCCTGTGCATCGGGCTCACCTCCGTCGGCGTGGTCGTCCAGGTCTACGAGGTAACCGGATCGTCGGTCCAGGTGGGTGCCGTCAGTCTGGTGCTCGGCGCGGGCCTGCTGCTCGGCTTCCTGACCGGCGGAGTCCTCGCCGACCGCAGGGACCGCAAAGGGCTCATCCTCGTCGGCAGCGGCTGGGCCGTCGTCACCTTCGCCGCCCTGGCGGCCAACGCGGCGGCCGACCGCCCGGCGCTGTGGGTCGTCTACGTCTCCGGTGCCCTGTTCGGATTCACCGAGGGGATCGCGGAGACCGCGCTCACCGCAGTGGTGCCCACGTTCGTGAGCGAGGAGCACATTCCCGCCACGGGCGCGCTCGTCACGGTCACCACCACCCTCGGATCGATCGCCGGTCCCATGCTCGGCGGTGTGCTCATCGCCGGTCCCGGCCTGGCCACCACCTTCGGCCTCGCGGCGGCCGGCACGGCGATCACCACCCTGCTGCTGACGCGCCTCGCTCCGATGCCGCCGACGGGTGCGGACGCACCCGGCGAGACGGCGCCCTCCGGCGTACCGCCCGCCGCGGCGAAGGGGTCCGCACCGCCGGCTGCCGGCGAGGCGCGGCAGGCCGGGGTGCTGGAGTCCCTGCGGGAAGGGCTGGCCTTCATCCGGGGCAGCCGTGTCGTCGCCGCCGTGCTCGTCGTGGACCTGTGCGCCGCGCTCTTCGCCACACCGACCGCTCTCTACCCCCAGTTCGCGGAAGAACGGTTCGGCGGCGGGCCCGAACTGGTCGGCCTGCTCACCACCGCACCGATGATCGGCGCGGCCGTGGCCTCGCTCGCCTCGGGCTGGACGGGACGTACGCCCCGCCAGTGGCGGGTGCTCTGCGCGACCGTCGCGGCGTGGGGCCTGGCCTGTGCGGGCTTCGGCCTGAGCCCGGTCCTCGGACTGGGGCTGTTCTTCCTCGCCCTCGGCGGGCTGGCCGACACGTTCTCGGAGATCATGCGCCGCACGCTGCTGATGCGGCACACCCCGGACCCCCTCCAGGGCCGGGTGAGCAGCCTCTGGCTGGCGCAGGCCATGACCGCGCCGGCGCTGGGCGGTGTCCTCGCGGGACTCGCCGCGTCAGCCGTCGGCCCGTCCACCGCCGTCACCGCGGGCGGCGCCCTGTGCGTCGCCACGCTGTGCCTCGTCGCGCTGTTCTACCGCCAACTGTGGCGGGAAACAGACGAGTCCACCGGGCCGGGGAGCGGTGGCGCGCAGGGCGTTCGGGCAGGTGACGCCGGGCTTGGCAGTAACAGTGGCACAACGGCGGCCCCCTGAGCCTTGATGGCTATTACTTAGGTATGGCTATCCTTTTCTCGTGCTTCCGATTTCGCAGAGCCGGTCCGCGGCGTCGCCCGTTCGGCCGCCCGGGACGGTTCCGCGACGGACCTCCGTGCACCTCGTCGCCGTCCCCGCGTGTCTGCTCGTGCTGGGGCTGCTCTGCCTGTGCTCCATAGCCCTCGGCACCAAGTCGATCGCGCCGGAACGGGTCGTGGAACTCCTGTGGAGCCCGGACGGCTCCGAGGAGTCCGGGATCATCCATCAGATGCGGGTGCCCCGCACCGAGTTCGGCCTGGTCGTCGGTGCCGCGCTCGGCATGGCGGGAGCGCTCATGCAGGGCCTGACGCGCAACCCGCTCGCCGACCCGGGCCTGCTCGGCGTCAGTGCCGGAGCCGCCCTCGGCGTGGTGGTGACCACCGGCCTGCTCGGCATCGACGCCGCCCAGGGCTATGTGTGGTTCGCCTTCGCCGGAGCCGTGGCCGCGATCGCGCTCGTCTACGCCCTCGGCAGCGCCGGAAAGGGCGGAGCCACCCCCGCCAAACTCGCCCTCGCCGGCGCCGCCGTCACGGCACTGCTCCAGTCCCTCGTCAACGCCGTGCTCCTGTTCGACGCCGCGGCGCTCGGCGACTTCCGCTTCTGGGTCGTGGGGTCGCTGACCGGACAGCCGGCCGGCGTACTCGTGGACGTGGTGCCGTTCATCGCCGCCGGAGCGCTGCTCGCCGCCACGACCGCCCCGGCCCTCAACAGCCTCGCCCTCGGCGAGGGCGTGGCCACGGCCCTCGGACGCAACGTCGGTCTGGTACGGCTGCGCGGCGCCGCCGCCGCCACGCTCCTGGCCGGGGGCGCGGTGGCCCTGTGCGGGCCGATCGCCTTCGTCGGCCTGGTGATTCCGCAGCTCGCCCGCGTCATCACGGGCCCCGACCACCGCTGGATCATGCTGTACTCCGCGCTGCTCGGCCCCAGCCTGCTGCTCGCCGCCGACATCGCCGGACGCCTGATCGCCCGGCCCGACGAACTCCACGTCGGCATCGTCGTCACGGTGATCGGGGCGCCGTTCTTCATCGCGATGGTCCGCCGGCGCCGGCTCCGGGAGCTGTGAGCCATGACCGCCACCGACACCACGCGCGCCGCCGCCGCCGTCCGCAACGCGGGCGGGATGGTGATCCGGCTGCCCCGGACCCGCGCCTCCTGGATCGTCCGGCCGCGCGGCATCCTCGTGAGCCTGGTCCTGGCCGCCGCGGTGGCCGTCGCCTTCGTCGTCGAGGTCGCCTTCGGCGAACTCGACCTGCCGCTGTCCGACGTGGTGCGCAGCCTCACGGGCCGCGGCGATTCCACGACCGACCTGGTCGTGCAGAACCTGCGCCTGCCTCGCGCGCTGGTGGGACTGCTCTGCGGGGCGGGGTTCGGCGTCGCGGGCGCCGTCTTCCAGACCCTGACCCGCAATCCGCTGGCCAGCCCGGACGTCATCGGCGTCTCCGCCGGAGCCGGTACCGCCGCCACCGCCGGACTGCTGATGGGCCTCGGCTCCGGGCCCGGCCTCCAGACCCTGGCGCTCGTCGGGGGCCTCGGCGCGTCGGCCCTCATCTACCTCCTCGCCTGGAAGTCCGGCACCACCGGCTACCGCATCGTGCTCGTCGGCATCGGCATCGCCGCAATGTGCACCAGCGCGACCAGCTACCTGCTCCTCAAAGCCGGCGTCTACCAGGCCCAGCAGGCCCTGATGTGGCTCACCGGGAGCCTCAACGCGCGCGACTGGGAGCACGTCGGCCCGCTCGCCGTCGCCCTGGCCGTGCTGCTGCCGTGCGTGGTGCTGCTCGCGCCGTGGCTGGGCGCGCTGCAGTTCGGCGACGAGGTGGCGAAGGCCCTGGGGCTGCCGGTGCAGACCGCGCGGATCGCGCTGCTCGCCGTCGGCGCCGGCCTGGTGTCGTTCGCCACGGCCGCCGCCGGACCGATCGCCTTCGTCGCCCTGATCGCCCCGCAGATCGCGCTGCGCCTCGTCGGCACGCCCGGCCCCGCGCTGCTGCCGTCCGCGCTGGTCGGATCCTTCGTGGTACTGGCGGGCGACGTGACGGGGCGTCAGCTTCTGCCGGGCACCGAACTTCCCGTCGGCGTCGTGACCGGTGTGCTCGGCGCCCCCTGCCTGCTCTGGCTGCTCGGCAGGTCCAACCGCACCGGTTCAGGAGGGTGACTTTGGAGAAGCGACCGGAGGGGCTCACCGCCGAGGGACTGACCCTGGCGTACGACGGCCGCAGCGTGGTGAACGCCCTCGACGTGACCATCCCGGCCGGGCGGGTGACCGCGGTGGTCGGGGCGAACGCCTGTGGCAAGTCGACGCTGCTGCGCGGGCTTTCACGGCTGCTCACGCCGAAGGAGGGCGCCGTCTACCTGGACGGGCGGCTCATCCACACCATGCGGGGCAAGGAACTCGCCCGCCGCCTCGGCATGCTGCCGCAGTCGCCGGTCGCGCCGGACGGCATCACCGTCCTCGACCTCGTCAGACGGGGACGCAGCCCGCACCAGTCGTGGTGGCGCCAGTGGTCGCCCGAGGACGAACGGGCCGTGCACGGTGCCCTCGAGGCGACCGGTCTGCTGGAGCAGGCCGAGCGCAGCGTGGACGAACTCTCCGGCGGGCAGCGCCAGCGCGCCTGGATCGCCATGGCGCTGGCGCAGGGCACACCGGTGCTGCTGCTCGACGAACCCACCAACCACCTCGACCTCGCGCACCAGATCGACATCCTCGACCTGGTCGTCGACCTCAACCGTGAGCAGGGACGGACCGTCGTCCTGGTGCTCCACGACCTCAACCACGCCTGCCGGTACGCCGACCACGTCATCGCCATGAAGGACGGACGGGTCGTCGCCGAGGGAGCCCCGGCCGAGGTCATCAGCCGGGAGCTCATCGCCGACGTCTTCGGCCTGAGCTGCACGGTCATCGAGGACCCGGCGGGAGGCGGCCCGCACATCATCCCGTTCGGCCGCCACCACGGCGGCCGGACCGGGCACGAGCCGGCCGTCACCGCCCGCTGAAACCGCGCGCCACGAACCGCACCCTCCGACCCCCCCCCGCACACCACCGCACCACTCACCTGCACGACCGCGGCAAGCACCGCTCGGAAGGACAGTCATGCCCGTTTTCAGAACTCCCGCCATCGAGTCCGGTCAGGCGGCCCGGCTGGACCGCCGCCGTTTCCTCGCCCTGGGCGGGGCGCTCGCCGCCACCGGGCTGCTGGCCGCCTGCGGTGATTCGGACCAGGGCGGGGACTCCGGCAAGGACGGTTCCGGCAAGGCGGCTTCCGGCCCGTGGACCTTCACCGACGACCGCGGCAAGAAGATCAAGCTGCCGAAGCGGCCGGAGCGGATCGTCGCGCAGTCCCACCCGGCCGCCGCGCTGTGGGACTTCGGCATCGAGCCGGTCGGCATCTTCGGCCCGCAGAAGACCCCGGACGGCAAGCCCAGTCCGCAGGTCGGCAACGTCGACCTGTCGAAGACCACCTCGGTGGGCACGGCGTTCGGTGAGTTCCAGATGGAGAGGCTGATCTCCCTCAAGCCGGACCTGATCGTCACCGTCGCCTACGGACCGATGATCTGGTACATCCCCGAGGACGTCGTCAAGAAGGTCGAGGAGGTCGCCCCGATCGCGGTCGTCCAGCTCATGGGCGTGGCCGTGCCGGACGCCGTCAAGCGCTTCGGAGAGCTGGCCGCGGCGCTGGGCGCTGACCCGGAGAGCGACGAGATCAAGACGGCCAAGGCCGGGTTCGAGAAGGCGGCGGCCGCGGTCACCAAGGCCGCCGAGGCGAAGAAGGGCCTGTCGGTCGCGGTGGTCTCGGGCACGAAGGAGAACTTCTTCGTCGCCGACCCGTCCTTCCACGGCGATGTGAAGTACTTCCAGCAGCTGGGCCTCGACATCGTCGAGCCGAAGAAGCCGGACGCCGGATTCGAGGCGCTCAGCTGGGAGGAGGCCGGCCGCTACAAGGCCGACCTGATCCTGGAGGACTCCCGCCCCGAGGGCGGCCTGACACACCGTCAGCTGGGCGCCTATCCGACGTGGAAGGGCAACCCGGCCGTCAAGGCCGGCCAGGTGACGGACTGGCAGACGGAGACGCCGTTCACCTACCAGCGCTTCACCAAGGTGCTGAACGACCTCGCCGCCGCCGTGGGCGAGGCCCGTACCGACGTCGTGTGACCGCGACGCGGGGGCCCCTGCCGCACGCGCGGCAGGGGCCCCCGCGTTCCCGGTCTACTGGGCGTCGATCAGGCTCTTGGGCCGCAGATCGGTCCAGTTGGCCTCGACATGGGCCACGGCCTCGGAGCGGCTCACCGGGCCGAGGACCGAGCGCCAGCCGTCCGGGACCGTCTGGAAGGACGGCCACAGCGAGTGCTGGCCCTCGTCGTTGACCAGCACCAGGAAGGAGCCGTTCTCGTCGTCGAAGGGGTTGGTCATGGTGACGCCTTTCGTGGGTGGGCGGTACGGGGGAGGAGGCCGGTGCGCGGTGCCGCGGGAGGTCAGGCCCCGTCGCGCCCCGCGACCGTGCGGCGGAGGACCTTCTTGTCGATCTTCCCGATCGCGGTCAGCGGCAGGTCCGCGACCGTCTCCACGCGGTCGGGCAGCTTGAACGCGGCGACCCCGCGCTCCAGCAGGAAGGCCCGCAGCTCCTGGACCGCCGGCGCGGAAGGGCCGTCCGGGACGATCACCGCGCAGATCCGCTCGCCCTCCCCGGCGGGGTCCGGCACGCCGACGGCGGCGCAGCGCCGTACCCGGGGATGGGCCGCGACATGGCTTTCGACCTCCTCGGCGGAGACGGTCTCGCCGTTGCGGTCGATGGTGTCCTTGACCCGCCCCTCCACGATCAGGTGGCCGGACGGGAGCTGTCGGACCAGGTCGCCGGAGCAGTAGAAGCCGTCGGGAGTGAAGGCGGTGGCGTTGACCTCGGGTGCGCGGTAGTAGCCGCGCAGCGTGTAGGGGCCGCGCACCAGCAGCTCGCCGGCCTCGCCGGGCGCGACCGGGCGGCCGTCGGCGTCCACGATGCGCAGCTCGTCGTCGGGGCTGAGCGGCCGGCCCTGGGTGAGGGCCACCGTCTCGGGATCGTCGTCGGAGCGGGTGTAGTTGAGCAGGCCCTCGGCCATGCCGAACACCTGCTGCACCGAGCAGCCGAGCGCGTCGGGAAGGGCGCGGGCCAGATCGGCCGAGAGCTTCGATCCGCCGGCCTGAAGGACGCGCAGGCTGGAGAGGTCCGTGGGGTCCCACTCCGCCGCGTCGATCCACAGCGGGATCAGCGGCGGCACCAGAGCGGTGTGCGTGACGCGTTCCGCCTCGATCAGCGGGAAGGCGTCGCCGGGCGCGGGGGAGGGGGACAGCACCACACGGCCGCCCACCGACAGGGTGCCCAGCATGCCGGGGCAGGCCAGCGGGAAGTTGTGCGCGATGGGCAGACAGGCGAGGTAGACGGTGTCGCCGGCCAGCTCGCACGCCTCGGCGCTGGCGCGGGCGTTGTATCCGTAGTCGTTGTGGGTGCGGGGGATCAGTTTGGGGACGCCGGTGGTTCCGCCGGACACCAGCAGCAGGGCGATGTCCGCCGGGTCGGGGTCGGGGAAGGCGCGCGGCTCGGCATCGACCCCGGCGAGCGCGGTGAACGGTCCGGGATCCCCGTCGACGAGGACGTGCCGCAGGCCCGGCGCCTCGGCCCGCACGGCGGCGGCCAGTTCCCGGTAGTCGAACGCGGCGTACTCGTCGGCGATGACGTACGCCACGGCCCCGGACAGCCGGGCCAGATGGCCGATCTCCGTGATGCGGTGGGCGGGCAGGGTGAGGGCCGGTATCGCGCCGAGGCGGGCCAGCGCGAAGAACAGGGCGGGGAACGCCCCGGTGTTGGGCAGCTGCACCAGGACCCGGTCGCCGGCGGCTATGCCCAGGTCCGCCAGACCGGCCGCCATCCGGTCGGCCCGCTCGTCCAGCTGACGGTAGGTCAGCCGCTCCTTGCCCGCCACGATCGCGAGGCGGTCGCCGTACCGGGCCGCCCAGTCGCGCAGCAGGGCTCCGAGGGTCCGGCCGTCCCAGTGGCCGGCCGCGACGTAGCGGGCCGCTGTCTCCGCGGGCCAGGGAGTCAGTCCCGAGGGCAGGGGCGCGGGAGGCTCGGTGGCGATAGGGGTCACGTTCGGATCGCCTCTCGTGGCCGGAGGGCGACTGGCGCTCCTCGCTGGTTTCCGCTCGTCATGGGCGTGGAGGCCGGGGTCGTTCCCGGCATCCACAAACAGGTGTGGTTAGGTTAACCTAAGTCCCGTCGTTGCACACCTACTGCCGCGAAGGGTGCCGTTGGTGTCAGTTCCCGGCTTGTTCTGGCCCATTTGAGGGCGGTTCACCCGTTCCCGCAGCCGAACGTTCCGAGTCCCCACAGCCTCCCCGAACGCGACTCTCATCACGACACGACGTCCTAGGAAGAAGCCGCTTCATGCTGTCGATCGACGACCTCCGGCGTGTGGTCACCGAGTTGCTCGGCCCCGGCGCCCCACCCCCTGGTGACCAGGACAACCTCATCGAACTCGGCCTGGACTCGCTCAAGCTGATGAGGATCGCGGACCGCTGCCGGCGGACGGGACTCGACGTCGGGTTCGCCGACCTGGCACGGCGTCCCACCCTGGCCGGCTGGGGCGGCCTGCTCGCCGAGGCGGGGAGCGGCGCCGCGCTGCCCGCGGCGGCACCCGACGCCACACCGCCGACCGCCACCCCGGTCGCAGCCACCCCGCTCGCCGCCTCCGCGGCACCGGCCTGCGCGTCCCCGGCGTCGCCGGGCGGTGCGCCGTTCCCGCTGGCGCTGATGCAGCACGCCTACTGGGTCGGCCGCGGCGGTTCGCAGGCCCTCGGAGCCGTGGCCGCCCACCTCTACACCGAGTTCGACGGCTCCGGCGTCGACCCCGCCCGCCTCGGGGCTGCCGTCGCGGCCCTGGCGGAACGGCACCCCATGCTCCGCGCCCGCATCCTCGACGACGGCCGCCAGGTCATCGGAGCGTGGACCCGCGGCACGGCCCTCCCCGTACTCGACCTGCGCGACGCCTCCCCGCAGGAGGCCGAGGAACGGACGGCCCGCCTGCGTGAGCAACTGTCGCACCAACTGCTCGACGTCGAGGCCGGGCAGGTCTTCGACATCCGCGTCACCCTGCTGCCCGAAGGCCGCACCCGCGTTCACGTGGACGTCGACATGCTCGCCGCGGACGCCCGCAGCTACCGCACCCTGCTGGCCGATCTCGTCCACCTCTACGAGCACCCCGAACAGCCGCTGCCGCCCCTGGACTTCACGTACGCGCAGTACCTGGCCGAGCGCCGCGCCCAGCCGCCGCGCGAGCAGGACGTGCGCTGGTGGCGCGAGCGTCTCGGGGAACTTCCCGGCGCTCCCGCCCTGCCGGCCCGCCCCGAGGCCGAGCGCGGCGACGCGCACCGGGTGACCCGCCTGCACCACTGGCTCAGCCCCGGACAGCGCGCCCGGCTCATGGACCAGGCGCGGCGTCACGCCGTCACCCCGGCGGTCGCCGCGGCCACCGCCTTCGCCGAGGTCCTCGGCGCGTGGAGCGGGGAACCCAGGTTCCTCCTCAACGTCCCGATGTTCGACCGCCGTCCGCTCCACCCCGACGTGGACCGCCTCGTCGGCGACTTCACCAGCTCGATCATGCTGGACGTCGACCTGAGCGAGACCCGCACCTTCGCCGACCGGGCCAGGGACGCCCAGGAGCGGATGCACCGCGCCGCCGCCCACTCCTCGTACTCGGGCGTCGAGGTACTGCGCGACCTCTCCCGCGAGCAGGGCTCCCAGGTCCTGGCCCCCGTGGTCTTCACCAGCGCGCTCGACCTCGGCGAGCTGTTCGGGCAGGACGTCGAGCGCTGTCTCGGCCAGCCGGTGTGGATCGTCTCCCAGGGCCCGCAGGTCCTCCTCGACGCCCAGGTCACCGAGCTGCACGACGGCCTCCTCGTCAACTGGGACGTCCGCGCGGACGCCTTCCCCGACGGCGCCGCCGAGGCCATGTTCGCCGCCTTCACCGACCTGATGGGCAAGGTGGCCGACGGTGCGGCCTGGGACGTTCCCGTGGGGCCGCTCGTCACCGGGGCCCAGCTCGCCGTCCGGGCCGAGACCAACCGCACCGACGGCCCGCTGCCCGAACACCCGCTCCACCACGCCTTCTTCGCCCACGCCGCCACCGCCCCGGACGCCCCGGCCGTTCTCGCCGCCGACGCGACGGTGCTGACCTACGGTCAGCTCGCCGATCGGGCCCTGCGCGTCGCCGGTGCCCTGCGCGACCGCGGCGTCCGGCCCGGCGACGCGGTGGCGATCCGCCTGCCCAAGGGGCCCGACCAGATCGTCGCCGTCCTCGGCGTCCACGCCGCGGGCGCGCACTACGTGCCGATCGGCCTCGAACAGCCCGCCGCCCGCGCCGAGTCCATCCGCGCCCGCGCCGGTGTCACCGTCGTCCTCGGCGCCGCGCACGGTGGCGACGGCACCGCCGTGCTCCCCCTGCACGAGGCCGCCGCCCGGCCGGCGCCCCTGGCCGAGCCCGAGTTCGCCGATCCCCGTTCCGTGGCCTACGTGCTCTTCACGTCGGGTTCCACCGGCGAACCCAAGGGGGTCGAGGTCTCCCACCGCGCCGCCGCCAACACCATCGGCGACCTCGTCGAACGCCTCGGCCTCGGCCCCGCCGACCGCACCCTCGCCCTGTCGGCCCTCGACTTCGACCTGTCCGTCTTCGACGTCTTCGCCCCCCTGTCGGCCGGCGGAGCCGTCGTCACGGTCGACGAGGAGACCCGCAAGGACGCCGCCGCGTGGACCGGACTGGTCCGGCAGCACGCCGTCACCGTCCTCAACTGCGTGCCCGGCCTGCTCGACATGCTGCTCACCGCGGCCGAGCGCGAACCGCTGGGCAGCAGCCTGCGCGCGGTCCTGCTCGGCGGCGACTGGGTCGGCGTGGACCTCCCCGCACGGCTGCACGCCCAGGTCCCGGGCTGCCGCTTCCTCGGCCTCGGCGGCACCACCGAGACCGCCATCCACTCCACGGTCCAGGAGGTCGTGGGCGGCGAGGTGCCCGCGCGGTGGACGAGCGTCCCCTACGGGACCCCGCTGCGCAACGTCCGCTGCCGCGTGGTCGACACCCAGGGCCGCGACTGCCCCGACTGGGTGGCGGGCGAACTGTGGATCGGCGGCGCCGGGGTGGCCGACGGCTACCGGGGCGACGCCGAGCGGACCGCCGACCGCTTCGTCGAGACCGACGGCCACCGCTGGTACCGCACCGGTGACCGCGCCCGCTACTGGCCCGACGGGACGCTGGAGTTCCTCGGCCGCGCCGACGACCAGGTGAAGATCCGGGGCTTCCGCATCGAACTCGGCGAGATAGAGGCCGCGCTGGCGCAGCACCCCGCCGTCCGCCAGGCCACCGCCCTGGTCCTGCGCACCGGGCCGGCGCCGCGCCTGTGCGCCGTCGTCGCCACCGGCCCCGCGAGCGCCGGCCCCGGCGAGGACGAGCTGAGGGCCAGGGCCGCCGAGCGGCTGCCCGCCCCCATGCTGCCGGACACCATCGCCGTCCTGGACGAGATGCCGCTGACCGCCAACGGCAAGACCGACCGCCGCGCCCTGCGCGAACTGCTCGCGGCCCGGGCGAAGGAGGGCGAGCACGAGGCGGCGCGCTCGGCGCTGGAAGAAGTCGCCGCCCGCATCTGGGCCGATGTCCTCGGCACTGACCGTGTCGGACGCCGGGACGACTACTTCCAGCTCGGTGGCGACTCCATCCTCGCCACCCGGATCACCGCCCGGTTGCGCGAGGCCCTGGACACCGACGACGTGTCCGTCCACGACGTCCTGTCGTCCCTCACCGTCGCGGAGCTCGCCCGGACCCTCGCGGCCCGCGACGCCGAAGGCCGGCTCGAACTCGTCGCCGAGGTCTACCTGGAGATCGACTCCCTGACGGACGAGGAGATCGACGCCCGGCTGGGCGATGACGCACAGCCGACGGAGCGGCCGCGGCAGCAGCCGGAGCGCGCCGATGGGTGAGCCGCTCACCGGCCGGGCGCAGGGCGCCGACGCCTGGTTCCGGCGCTATGCGCCCCGGCCGAACGCCACGGCACGGATCGTGTGCTTCGGTCCGGCCGGAGGCGCCCCCGCCTTCTACCGCGACTGGGCCCACGCCGTGCCCGACGACGTCGAGGTGCTGTCCGTGGTGCTCCCCGGTCGTGAACGCCGCGCGGCGGAACGCGCCCTGACCGGCATGGACTCGCTCGCGGACGCCGCCGCGGCGGCGCTCGCTCCCGAACTGGACCGGCCGACCGTGCTGTTCGGCCACAGCATGGGCGCCTCGGTCGCCTTCGAGGTGACCCGCCGTCTGGAGGCGTCCGGCGGGCCCCGCCCCACCGCCCTCGTCGTCTCCGGCCGGCCGAGCCCCCGCCGTCTGCGGGAGCGCCCGTCGCCCGTGGCGGACTACGACGACGACCGGATCGTGGCGTATCTGCGCCGCCTCGGCGGCACGCCGGACGAACTGCTCGACGATCCGGAGGCCCGCGAGCTGATCCTGCCGCCCTGCCGGACCGACTTCCAGGTCATCGGCCGGTACGCCCCCGAGCTCCACCCGCCCGTCACCACCCCGCTGCGCGTCCTGCTCGGCGACCGGGACGAGTCCGTGCCCGCGTGGGACGCGCCGCGCTGGGGCGAGGTCGCCACCCGGCTGCGGGAGGTGCGGGTCCTGCCCGGTGGGCACTTCTACCTGGTTCCCGAGCGGACCGCCGTCATCGACCACGTGCTGCGGTCGCTCCACGAGACGAGCGGGCCCGCCGCCCGCCCCACCCCACTGGCCCCCACGATGCGAACGTGCGCCGCGCCGGACGAGCCGCCTCCGGGAAAGAGAGAGAAGCCGTGACCTTCGTCCCTGCCTACCACGAGCGCCGCATACCGCTCAGCGGAGACGCGCTGAGCACCGCGGCGGCACTGTCGGAGAGCTCGGCCGACGCCTACGTCCTCTACGAGAACCGGGGCGCCGTCGGCTGGGCGGAAGGCGAGTACGGGACGGTCGTCGTCCGTTCCGGGGGGACCACCCTGCGCCTCGGCGACGCCGCCCCGGTCGAGTTCTCCGCCGGCCGCGGTGTGCTCCACGCGCTCGACCAGGCCCTGGCCGCCGTACGCGTCGAGGGCTGGCGGGCCTACGGCTGGGCCGCGTTCGAGCTGAGCTACCCCCTGCACGGCCTGCCCGCCGCGCCCGGTGACACCCCGCTGGCCCACCTCGCGATACCCCGGCGGGAGGTCAGGATCGAGGATGGCGGCGCCCTGCTGCGGGTGCTGGACCCCGGGGACCTCGACGCGCTGGAGCAGCGGGTGCGCTCGGCGGCCGCCCTGGGCGGAGCGGTCGGCAGCGCCCGGCGGGTGACCGCCGACGTCGAGCAGCACGACGCCGACGCCTACCGGGCCTCCGTGGCGGCGGCGGTGGAGGAGATCCGCGCCGGCCACCTCACCAAGGTGATCCTCTCCCGCGTCGTGCCGGTCACCTCACCCATCGACATGCCCGCCACCTACCTCGAGGGCCGCCGCGGCAACGACCCCGCCCGCTCGTTCCTGGTACGCCTCGGCGACTGGGAGACGGCCGGTTTCAGTCCCGAGATCGTCGCCCGGGTCACCGGCGACGACGGCCGTGTCGTCGCCCAGCCCCTGGCGGGCACCCGCGCCCTGGAGGGAGACCCCGACGCGGACCGCGGCCGCCGCGCCGAGCTCTACCGCGACGAGAAGGAGGTCTTCGAGCACGCGGTCTCCGTACGCCTGGTGGCCGAGGAACTGCAACAGGTCTGCACCCAGGAGTCCGTCGCCGTCGACGACTTCATGTCGGTCAAGGAGCGGGGCAGCGTGCAGCACCTGGCCTCCCGCCTGTCCGGTTCCCTCGCGCCGGGCAGGACCGCCTGGGAGGCGGTCGGCGCCCTGTTCCCCGCGGTGACGGCCTCCGGCATACCCAAGGCCGAAGGGTGCGAACTCATCCGCCGTGCCGAGCGCGAGCCCCGCGGGCTCTACAGTGGCGCGGTGCTCACGGTCGACGCGGACGGCACGGTAGACGCCGCGCTGGTGCTGCGCAGCGTCTACCGCCACGCGGGGCGGACCTGGATGAGGGCCGGCGCGGGCATCGTGGCGCACTCGTCCCCGGAGCGCGAACTGGAGGAGACGCGCGAGAAGCTGCGCAGCGTCTCACGCTTCCTGGTCCCGGCAGCCGAGGAGGCCGCGGGAAGTCCCCTGGCGTCCGCCCTGGACGAGCAGTCCGCAGCACTGGCCCGCTGAACTCCCCGCCGGAACGGCCTTTCAGGGCCAAGCAAGGGTACGTAACGGCTACTACGATGACCCGGTGGCCGGCCAGGCGAGGCCGCGACCCGGCCATACCGCGGCTCGTCTCGCCGAACGCGCGGACAGGTTCGTACCACCCGGCGCTCCCACGGAAGGCGGTCGGCATGCCCAGGGACACGGAGGCGCTCGCGCAGGACGGTCACCGGACCGTCTCCGAGTTGGACGAGGAGATCATCGACCTCGTCCGCCGGCGTACCGCCCTGTGCCGGGAGCTGGCGGTGCTGCGACGGGCGGCAGGCGGCCCCGTGACCGAACTCGCCCGCGAGAACGCGGTACTGCGCCGCTATCGCGAGGTGCTCGGTCGCGAGGGGACCTCGCTGGCGATGCTGCTGCTCGCGCTGGAGCGGCGGATGCGCCCCGCCGAGTCGCCGGCGGCGCGCCCGGCGTCCGTGATCGCACGGCGCGTCACGGCGGAGCAGCACCCGAGCACCCTGGGCTCCGGTTCCTCGTGCCAGTGATCCCTCTGCGGGCGGGAGACCACGCATGCCTTCCGGGAGGGCCAAGTGAGGGACGCAGGAAGCCCCGTCGGGGCAGGGTGACCCTATGGGGCCCCCTGCCCCGACGGGGCCCGGTCGGCCGGACGGCGGGTTACCGGCGTCCGGCAGAGGCCGGTGCCGTGTGCGTGCTTCGCGGCTCAGCCGAAGTTCACGTCGCTGCACCACATGTAGGCCTGGTCGAGGTGCGAGGCCTGCCAGATCACGAACACGATGTGGTGTCCGGTGTAGCCGGAGGTCTGGACGGGGAACGTGATGTTCTGCGCCGGGGCGAAGCGGCCGGTCTGCGTGATGAAGTCCAGGTTGCCCCAGCCCAGTGTCTGCGTCTTCGGGTCGAAGCCCTGCTTGCTGACGTAGACCCTGAAGTAGTCGGCGCCGTGGGACGCCTGGTCGTAGAGCTGGATCGAGAAGTTGTTGCCGACGGTGGTGGTCTTCCACGGCCCGGGCTTGTTCAGGCTGGCGTTCCTGGAGAGGTTGTTGCTGCAGAGCGTCCCGTCGGGGGTCTTCGCCTGGAACTGGCCACCGAGGCCGTCGCGCAGCGCGCTCATCCAGTTCCACATGGTGTCGGGGTTGGTCTGCCATGCCTGCCAGCACATGGGGTCCTGGGTCTGCATGGCCGGGTTCGTGTGGTTGCTGCCCCACGTCTTCCAGCACTGGTACGCGCGGGTGGCGGGGCCGACGACGGTGCCGTGAGCCTGGGCGGGGGCCGACCAGGTGAGTGCACCGACAACCACGGCGAACAGCATGACGAACGCCTGGAGAGGCCGGCGGAGGAGCGGCAAACGCCCGGCTAACGAACGCTGTTGGGACATGTGGGGGGACTCCTTCCAGTTGCGAGGCTGTGATGGGAGCGCTCCCAACGGTAAGTACTCCGAGTGAAATGTCAATGAAACAGACGGAGCTGATTACAGGGACGGGCGGCAATGCCGCCCTCTCCTGGCGCGACTGGCGCGACCCGGCATCCGGGGTCAAACGCTCATTCCGGGACGGCCTATCGGGATGAAACGACCCTTTAGCGACCTGCGGCGTGCAGGAGGCCTTGGCGGAAACCGACAGCGGCGCCAAGAGCGGCGTTGGCCGGTACGAAGATGTCCCTGAGCGGGGTTTCGCGCAGGGGGAGTCCGTTGCGGCGCAGCAGTTCCCGGGTGCGGGAGAGGTCGCGCACGGCGACGGTGCACCCGGCGAACGCCGGGAGCGCGGTGGGCCGTTCACCCGGCAGGACCGTGGCGAGGCCGGAGGCCGGGACGACCGTCAGGGTGGCCTTGTTCAGTTCGAAGACCCTGGCCGGTCCATCCGGCCGCGCCGTCCGTCCGAGGTAGGTCTCGTAGCGCCGCTGGACCGCGGCCACGTCCCGGTCGGCGACGCAGAGGACGGCCGCAACGAGATCGACGGCACCGTTGGGGTGGTCGAGGAGACGGGCGTCCCGGAGGTTTGGGTCCAGATCGGCGACGACACCGACCCGGCCCTCGGTGACCGAGCCCGGCCGGGCGTCGGGACCGTCGCCGCTGATCTCCAGGTAGCGGACCGTGGCCGTGTCCTCGGGGGCGTCGGACGCAGTGGCGCGCCGGACGGTGTTCACCCCGCCGTGGCGCACGCCGGCATCGGACAGGCGTGAGGCGGCGGCGTCCATGTCGGGAGAGGAGAACATGAGGATGTGCAGTCCCTCGAAGCGGTTCAGACACGCCGCCCGGACTGATCGACGTGCTCGCCGGCACCATGCAGAGGAACACCCACCGGCCCGTCCTGCGCGTCGGCCGCATCGCCGGCCAGTACGCCAAACCCCGCTCGCACCCCACCGAGACCGCCGGCGGCCGTGAACTCCCGGTCTACCGGAGCCACATGGTCAACAGCCCGGAACCCGACCCCGAGCTGCGCAGACCCGACCCGCGCCGCATGCTCGAGTGCTACCGGTCCGCCGCCGAGGTGATCGAGCACCTCGGCTGGAACGGCAGGGACCACCCCTGGCACAGCGCCCCCCGCGTCTGGACCAGCCACGAGGCGCTGGTACTCGACTACGAGGAGCCGCTGTTGCGCCGCGACCACGAGGGACGGCTCCACCTCGCCTCCACCCACTGGCCCTGGGTGGGCGAGCGGACCCGGCAACCGGACGGCGCCCATGTCGCCCTCCTCGCCGCGGTCGCCAACCCGGTCACCCCCGACGCCGTCACCGAGTGCGTCGCCGGCAGTGGCTGCCAGGACCAGGTCGCGGAGAAGTACACGACCCTGTGCGACCCGCGGCTCAACCCCGTGCAGTCCGTGTCCGTCGCCGCCTCCTGGACCGCGTAAGCCGCGCACCGCGCCCGACCCACCAGCCGAGGACGACGATGCCAGGGATACCCCAGATCACCCCTACCCCATGCCGACCCGGGACCAACTGCCCGCGAACAGCGTGCAGTGGACGGTCGATCCCGCCCGAGCCGTGCTGCTCGTCCACGACATGCAGCGCTACTTCCTGCGGGCCATCCCGACGGCGGCTGCCGCGACACGCTGGTCGCCAACACGGCACGCCTGCGCCGGCGCTGCGCCGAACTGGACGTCCCGGTCGCCTTCACCGCCCGGCCCGGCGGCATGACCGAGGAACAGCGCGGCCTGACCGGTACGAGGCGGTCATGAAGCAGACCCCGGCTCGCATCGTGGTCCACAAGACTTCGCGCCACTGGCCGGACGAACGTGACGGCTTCCGCGCCGCGATCGAGTCCCGTGTGCGGCGCTACGACCTGATGGCGCTTGCGGCGCAGAGCCGGGTCCGGCTCGTCGCCACCTCGAAGTATTCAACTGGAACTCGGCCGCACTGGGCGGACTCCTGCCGATCACGATCAGCATTGGTGCCGCAGCAGGGCCAGGTGCCGGTCCATGCCCAGCAACCAGTGCGCGCCGGCCGCGGTGACCGCCACCGAGATGCCCACGCCGGCCGTGGCCAGTACCCCGGCGGGGGCCAGCAGGCGTCTGATATCGCTCACCGCCTGGTCCGGCCGCCCTCGACCTGAATGACGGCCAGCGCCGCGGTACCCAGCGCCTGTGCCAGCTGCGCGTGGTCGAACTCCGGACCGGTGACGTCCTCGCCGATGACCATGTCGACGACCAGGGCCAGCAGCCGCAGCAGCGGGGTCCAGCGGGAACCGGGCCGGCCGGTGCCGTTCCCCGCGACTCGGACGGGCGGAGCGGTTGTCGGAGAACGCATGGCTGGGCCGGGGATCCGTGCGCCGCAGCCGTTCGGCATTGCCCCGCCTCCTCAGTAGGCCGGTGCGACAGCGCCTACCGACAGGGCATGCACAGCAAGGTCGGTCCACGAGCACGCGCTGGCCTGCCGGTTCCCTCCGACAGCGTGCGGTGCCCGAGGGCTTGCAGTACGAGAGCGCCTGGCGCCTCGGGACCGCTCCGACCCCTTCATGAGCACACGTCTTGGGCCTGGCCTCCGCGCCGACCGCCCATGCGTCTCACTTGGACGGCGGACCGTGTCAGCGGACCCGCCGACGAGGATCAGGCCGCGCAAGGGCGGCCGTCATGCCGAAGGGCCGCTGGATGCGGTGGGCTCGGTCTTCCCCCCTTACCCTGCCCCGGCTCGCTCCTCGCGGGGCCGGTCCCGTCGTCCGCGCCGCGCGCTGCGGGTCAGTGGCCGAAGGCCGCTGCCGTGGCCGTCAGAAGCTCCAGTTCCTCGCGCAGTCCGTCCCCGTTGTTGTCCAGGAAGAAGTGACCCCCCGGGAACTGCCGCAGACGGAAGCCGCCCGTCGTGTGTCGCTCCCAGACACGGGCCTCGGACTCGTCGACCACGGGGTCGCTGTCCCCGGTCAGGACGGTGATCGGGCAGTTCACCCGGACGTCCGGCGCACCGCGGTATCGCGCCACGGCCCGGTAGTCGGCGCGCACGACCGGCAGCACGACCTGCATGAGCGCCTCGTTCGCCAGCAGCTGCTCGCTGGTGCCGTTCAGCTCCCTCAGATCCGCCGTGATCGCCTCGTCCGTCCAGGAGTTCTCGTCGCGGCGGGAGGGCACGGACGGGCCCCGGCTGGCGGAGACGAGCAGCGCCCGCGGGGCCGCGTCGCTGCCGCTCAGGGCGATCGCCGTCTCGAAGGCCACCAGCGCCCCCATACTGTGGCCGAAAAACACTACCGGCCGGTCATCGGCGGATCCGGCCAGCGCCTCCGCCACGCCCGCGGCGAGTTGGGGCACGCTCTCCAGACACGCTTCCCCGATGCGGTCGTGCCGCCCGGGATACTGCACGGCCAGAACCGCGGCAACATCCCTCAAGTTCTGGGACAGTTCGTAGAAGTACGAAGCTGAGCCGCCCGCGAACGGGAAGCACACCAGACGTGGTGCGCCCGGCGTGCTCTTGTGGAACCGGCGGATCCAGGGACTGTTTTCGAGCTTCTCTGTCACGTGCCGCTCCCGTGGTGGTCGTTGTCCGAAAAACGGTGCGTCGAGCCAGCCAACTATTGAGCGCAAAACAGCTGGTTGCAGCGGCTGGACCTCGAAAAACGCCTATCTGGAAGGTACTTGACGCCATCCGGGCGAGAGTATCTACTGAGCGCCGAGCCGCGGGGGACGGTGGCTCGGCGCTCCATCGGATGTATCCGAACAGATCTTGTGCAATACCAGTGTGGGATAGCAAAGCCGTCCGGCCGTTCGACCCGGCCCAGGACGGTGGGGGAGGCGGTCGCGTAACGCGCCGCCAGCACAACGGTCGACCCTGCCTCCGGGCAGGACCTCTCCGTGGCCCTCGTCCCGCACACTGCGAAAAGTGCCCGGCCGTACGGCCGGGCCCGAGGGTTTTCGAGGTACGCCCTGCCGCGATCCGGCCAGGTGTGCCCAGTGCGAGAGGACGAGCATGACCGAGGTGCCGAGCGTCGCCTACGGGGGGCGGATATCGCCGCCGGCAGCGGGGGAGAACGTCATTGCGCGGTTCCGTCATTGGGTGAGTGAGACCCCGGATGCGGCTGCCGTCGAGGACGGTGTACACACCTTCACCTATCGGGAGATCGACGCCATCGCGGACGCGGTGGCCGACCGCCTGCGCGGCAAGGTCACCACCGGGGACGTCGTGGCGGTCTGCCTGGACCGGTCCGCGGCGCTGGTCGCCGTCGCCGTGGCCCTGGCCAGGCTCGGGGCGGTCTACCTGCCGCTCGGGCCCGGACCGGGGGAGGACCGGCTGGCCGGCCTGCTGGCCGACGTGCGGATCCGCGCCGTCGTCGGCGGGCCCGAGATCCTTCCCGGCGGGGGCACGGTCCACGAACTTCCCGTGCCGTCCGCCGGCGCGAACGCCGTGCCGCGCGTCCTCGCCGAACTCCTCACCCCGGTTGCCGGATCGGCGCCGGCGCCGCCGGGAACCCTGTACGCGGTCCTCACCTCCGGTTCCACGGGCAAGCCGAAGGCCGTGGCCGTCGGCGCCGACTCGCTGGGGAACCTGGTGCGCTGGTACCACGACCTCACCGGCCTGGGGCCGGGCGACCGCATCAGCCTGCTCATGGCGGCTCCGTTCGACCCGCACCTCGGCGATCTGTGGGGCGGGCTGGCCTACGGTGCCACGCTCGCCGTCGCCCCCGACGCGGCCCGCTACTCCACCGGTGCGCTCGTGGAGTGGTTCCGCGACGCCCGCGTCGACGTGAGCGTGCTCGCCACGCCGATGGCCGAGCCGCTGCTCGGCGGAGCCTGGCCCGACGGCCTGCGGCTGCGCGACCTCCTGATCGGCGGCGACCGGCTGCGCACCTGGCCGGGCACCGACGTCACCACGCGGGTGCACAACGTCTACGGGCCTGCAGAGGCGACGATCAACGTCACGTCCGCGCTCCTCGGCGACGCAGACCGTACGTATCCGCCCATCGGCGGGCCCATCCCGGGGGTGACCCTGTGCGTCGTTGACGAGGATGACCGGATCGTTCCCCGCGGCTCGTCCGGCGAGCTGCTGATCGGCGGTGTCTGCCTGGCTCTCGGTTACGTCGACGACGAGATGACGGCGCGACGCTTCGTCGCGGCGCCCGAGGGCGCGGGTGTGGAGCGTGTCTACCGCACGGGTGACAAGGTCCGCATGGGAGAGGACGGCCGGCTCGACTTCCTCGGCCGGCTCGACGACCAAGTCAAGATCAGCGGCGTACGCGTCGAACCCGCCGAGGTGGAGGCCGCGCTGGAGCGTGACCCCCGAGTACGCAGGGCGGTCGTCGCCGTGCGCCAGCAGCCCGACGGTGGTGCCGGACTCCTCGCCTTCGTCGAGGCCGCACCCGGCACGGCGCCGGATCCCGGCAGCCTCCTCCAGGGCACCCGCTCGGCTCTGCCCGCCCAGGCCGTGCCGCAATCGGTCCACCTCGTCGAGGAGTTCCCCCTCAACGAGAACGGAAAGGTCGACCGAGGCGCCCTGCTGGCCTCCGCGATGGCCCCAGGGGCTGAACAGAGCGAGGAACCGTGCGGGGAGACGGAGGAGCTCCTCGCCGGCCTGTGGCAGGAGATCCTCGGCTCGGGGGACGTGCACGCCCGCTCCAACTTCTTCGCGCTCGGCGGCAACAGCATGCACGCGGTCGCGCTCGCCGGGGCCATCAAGAGGACTTTCGAGCTCGAGCTGTCCATGAAGAGCGTCATGGAGCTGCGCGTCCTGCGGGACATGGCGGCCGCGATCGACGCGGAGCGAGCGGCGCTCGCGGCGTCCGGGGCGGGCCACTCGCTCGCTGTCACGGACTGGTAGCCGCTCCACGCGCACTCCGGGCGCACACCACCCGAGCGCGAAAGCGCCACGAGGCGTCTCACGCATGAATTCAGGGCCCGGGGTCTGTCCCGCGGCGCCCGGAATTCACGCTGCCCGCACGGCGGAATATGCTGGTCGAAAAATCTTCCAGAAAAGTCTTGCCGTGTGACTCGCAGCGGATAGATTGCTTCCGTGCCGCCGAGAAATGCAGCGGCGATCGAAATCCTGTGACGGTCGCCTACCGCGACGACGCGACAATTTTGGAAACGGGGACTCAGCCATTTCAGTGCACGCTCACCACGCCGAGACCGCCACGACTCCGGTCGTCAGCTCTTTTACCGAATGGGATCCGCTCGAGGAGGTCGTCGTCGGCCGGCTGGCCGGCGGGGTTTTCCCGGCCTGGCAGGATTCCATGATCGCCACCATGCCCGACGAGGGCGTCCGGGCCTTCAAGGAATCGGGCGGCCGGCCCTTCCCCGCCGAGCACCTGGCCGCGGCCGAAGCCGAGCTGGACACCCTCGCCGCAACGCTGGAGGGACGCGGCATCAAGGTCGTCCGCCCCGATGACGTCGACTACGGGCGCGCCTTCTCCGCCCCGAACTGGCAGAGCCCGGGCGGCATGTCCGGCGGCATGCCCCGCGACCTGCTGATCGTCGTCGGCGACACGATCGTCGAGGCGCCCATGTCCTGGCGCTGCCGCACCCACGAGGTGGACGCCTTCCGCGGCCTGATCAAGTCGTACTTCCAGCGCGGCGGCGGCTGGCTGGCCGCTCCGCGTCCCCAGCTGAGCGACGAGCTGTTCGACGGTGATTTCAACCCCGAGACCGAGCAGGGCTACGCGATCTCGGAGTTCGAGCCGGTCTTCGACGCCGCAGATTTCATGCGATTCGGGCACGACATCATCGTGCAGCGCAGTCATGTGACCAACGAATTCGGAATTAACTGGATGAGGCGGGCCCTCGGTCCCGAATTCCGTATTCACGAGATTCCGGTCGACGACCCGCACGCCATGCACATCGACGCCTCGATCGTGCCGCTCGCACCGGGTAAACTCCTGGTGCACCCAGAGCGCTACGTCCCCCATCCTCTTTTCAAGGACTGGGAAATTCTCGAGGCTCCGAAGCCGGTGCTGCCGTCCACGTGGCCGATGTACTTCTGCAGCGCGTGGCTCAGCATGAACGTGCTGTCCCTCGACGAGCGCACCGTCGTCGTCGAGCGGCAGGAGGAGCCCATGATCGAGGCGCTCACCGCCTGGGGCTTCGACTGCGTGCCCGTCGACTTCCGGCACGTCTACTCCTTCGGCGGATCGTTCCACTGCGCCACCTTGGACGTCCGTCGTCAGGGCTCAGGGGGGCGCTACCTCGGCTGAACGGGGAGCACCCCGGCCGAGGAGCCGACCACCGTACGACGTTGACAACGGGCGGGCACGCCCGGACCGGCGACCACGGTCCGGCCGTGCCCGCCCGGGCCGCCCTGCACGGGGCGGGGCCCGGTGGACCGGAGGGCGTCATGAACGCCCCGCACGCCGGGCGGAGACAGGGGATCAGGGGATGGGAATGGCAGTGGCTCAGGGCGACGCACCACAGGACGAACCGCTCACCTTCCTTCGGGAGGCGGCGAGCCGTGGAGTCCGCTTCTTCCTCGGGGACGGCCGGCTGCGGTCGACCGGCGCCGAGGTGCTCACGCCCGAGGAGCGCGCGTACGTCCGGGAGAACAAGGCGCACATCATCGCGGCCCTGCTGCCCCGGACCCAGACGATCCCGGCCGCCGACGGGGGACCGGACGCCGCGTCCGCTGACCTCGCTCCCGTTCCGCCGAGCCACCAGCAGGAGCGCCTCTGGCTGCTCCACGAGATAGCCGAGCGGTCCGAGGCGTACAACTCGGTCAGTGTCCTCGAGGTCCGCGGCCCGTTCGACCCCGACCGGTTCGCCGAGGCCCTGCGCGGTGTCGTCGCCGACAACGACGCACTGCGCACCGTCTTCCGCACCCGGGGTGCCGCCGTCCACCAGGAACTCCTCGACGACGGACCCTGGATCTGCCGATTCCGCGCGGACACGGCGGAGGAGGCCGAGCGTCTGGCCCGCACGTTCGAACAGGCCGAGTCGGACCACCAGTTCGACCTGCGCAACGACGTACCGGTGCGCTGTCGCATCGTGGCCGGTCCCGAGGGCTTGCACCACATCGTCCTGAACATCCATCACATCGCCTGCGACGGCTGGTCGATCTCGCTCATCCTGGACCGCCTCGCCGCGTACTACGAGGACCCGCGCCCCGGTCCCGACTCCCCCGTCCGCCCCGACCGCGCCTACCGTGACTACGCCCGCTGGCAGCGCACCACCCTGACCGGAGACGTCCTCGACAGCCTCGTCGACCAGTGGGAGCGCCGCCTCGCCGGAGCCCCGCTGCGCCACGCCCTGCCCACGGACTTCACACCCGACCCGGCGGCCCACCGCCGAGCGGACGTGGTGCGCCGCACCCTGGACACCGAGGCGTACGCCGCCTTCCGGAAGGTCTGCCTGGCGGACGACGCGACCGAGTTCGCCGGCCTGCACGCTCTTCTCGGCATCCTCCTCGCGCGTATCAGCGGCCAGGAGGAGACGGTGGTCGGCAGTCCGATCGCCAACCGGGAGCAGCGGGACATCCACGGCACCATCGGATTCTTCGTGAACATGATCTCGGTGCGCGGCGCGGTCCCCGCCGAGGCCACGTTCCGGGAGGTCCTCGCTGTCAAGAAGGCAGAGACGGAGTTCGGTTACACCTTCCAGCAGGCACCGTTCGAGAAGGTCGTCGAGCGGCTGGCGGAGGGCAGGGAGGAGCACACCACCCCCGTTTTCCAGATCGTGCTCGTCCTGCAGAACAACCGGGTCGCCCGTCCCGTCTTCGGCGGTGCCGTCACCGAGGAACTTCCCGAAGCACACCGCAACAGCCGCTTCGACCTCGAGATATTCGTCCACGGCGACGGCGAAACCTGGGAGATCGAGTGGGTGTACCACGACGGCCTCTTCGAGCGCGCCACCATCGAGCGCTGGGCGGACTGGTTCGCCGCCCTGCTGTCCGAGGCCGCCGAACACCCCGACCGTCCGGTGGCCGACCTCACGGCCCTGGCCTCCGGAGCGCCGGCTGCCGTCGAGAACCGTCCGGCGTCTGACGCCCCAGCCTGGAACGGCGGGTCCGCCGTGCTCGACGTGCTGCGGCGGATCGCCGCCGTCGCCGCCGCCGAACCGGACCGGATCGCCGTGTCCGACGGCCACCGGCAGGAGACGTACGCCGGACTTCTCGACGAGGGCCGGCGCACCGGGGCCGCGCTGCTGGCCCGTTACGGCCCGGACGCGGTGTATGCACTCGCCATGGACCGCTCCGTGGAGCTGGTGCGCGCCGTCGTCGGCATCCTTGCCATCGGCGCCACCTACGTCGTCGTGGACCGGGACGACGCAGCCCCCCGCCGGGCCGCGGTCCTGGAGAGCAGCCGCCCGGCGTGTCTGCTGGTGGCCGAGGATCTGCCCGACCTGAGCGCGCAGGCCGCGGCACACGGCATCGACGTCGTCGACGTCCGTACCCTCCCAGCGCCGGACGAGCCCCTGCCGAACCCGGCGGAGGTCTCCGCCGACCGCGACCTGTACCACGTCTTCACCTCGGGCTCCACCGGCCGCCCCAAGGGCGTCCGCGTCACGTACGGGAACCTCTCTGCCTACCTCGGCGGCGTCGTCCCGCGGCTGGGGCTGCGCGCCCGTGCCGGGCACGCCTGGCACTCCAGTCCGGCCACCGACTTCGGCAACACCGTGCTGTTCGGCGCCCTCGCCACCGGCGGCCGCCTGGAGATCGCCACCCGGGACGACGTCCTGGACGGCGCCGCCATGCGGGCCTTCCTGCGTGAGCGTGCCGTAGACGTCCTGAAGATCACGCCCAGCCATCTCGAAGCGCTCCTGGAGACGCACCCGATCGCGGAACTGCTGCCGCGCACGACGCTGGTCCTCGGCGGCGAGGCCGCCTCCCGCGCCCTCATACGCACGTTGCGGACCGTCCCCCCGGACATCCGGGTGTTCAACCACTACGGACCGTCCGAGACCACCATCGGCGTCTTCGTCGCGGACTTCGCCGACCGCGACGAGCGCGTGTTCGCGATCGGCCGGCCACTGCCCGGCATCGAGTTTACCGTCGAGGACGAGCACGGAAGGCCGGTGCCCTTCGGCACCGCCGGCGAACTGGTCCTGCGAGGTCCCCAGGTGGCGGCCGGTTACCTCGGCCGTCCGCTGGACGGCACCGGCCCGTTCTTCACCGACGGGGCCACCCGTGGCTACCGCACGGGAGACCAGGTGCGCCTTCGCAACGACGGCCAGGTCGTCTTCCTCGGCCGCCGCGACGGCCAGGTCAAGATCCGTGGTCACCGCGTCGAACTCGGTGAGATCAAGGCAGCGCTGGAGTCCGAGCCGAACGTCGCGCGCGCAGAGGTGCTGGTCCTCGGCGGCCCCGACGAGCCGCGCTCCCTCGTCGGTTTCGTCCAGCGTGCCCGCACCGCGACCGCCGGGGAGCGGGCCGCGGAGCCGGGCGACGGCACCGCCACCGTCGACCAGTGGCGTGAGTTCTACGACTACGCGTACAGCGAGCGGGTCACCGGAGACATCGAGTTCAACACCTCCGGCTGGATCAGCTCCTACACCGGCGAGCGGATCCCCGAGGCCGAGATGCGTGCCTGGCTCGACTCCACCCTGAGCCGGATCACGGCGCTGGGGCCGGTCAGCGTTCTGGAGATCGGGTGCGGCCTCGGCATCATCGCCTACCCGCTCAGCCGCAGCGTCCGCTCCTACCTCGCCTGCGACTTCTCGTCCTCGATCATCGAGGCGAACCAGGCCAACGCCCGCCTGATCGACACCGGCGACCTCACGTTCTTCACCTGCGAAGCGGCCGAGATCGACCGGTACGCGGACCGAGTCCGCGCCGCCGGCGTCGACACTGTGATCATCAACTCGGTCGTGCAGTACTTCCCGAACGCGGCGTATCTGGAATCGGTGCTGGACAAGGTCCTCGCCATCGACACCGTCCGCCACGTCTTCGTCGGCGATGTCCGCAACACCGACCTGCTCGACGAGTTCAGCCTCTCCCTGGTTGACGCCCGCGACGCCGCCCTGCCCGAGCCGCGCCCCGCGATCGAACGGTTGCGCCTGGCGCGTGCCCACTCCGACGCCACCGGTGAACTGCTGCTGTCCGACCTCTACTGGGAGGAGTACGCCCGGACGCGAACAGACGTGGCGGGCCTCAGCGTCCTTCCGCGCGTCAGCCGGTACTCCAGCGAACTACTCGACTTCCGCTACGACGTCGTCCTCACCAAGGACGCGTCGCTGCTGGCCCGCCCGGCAGCCGGTCCGGCCGTCCGCGAGGGCGGCCCGGCCGATCTCGACCGGCTGCGTGCCGAAGTGACCGCCGGGGCCGTCGACATGGCCGTGGTACGGGGCGTGCGCAACGACCGCACCGCCGCGCACTGCGAGAACCTCCATGCCATCGCGTCGGGCGTCGCCGCGGCAGCCGCCCGCCGGGCCGTGCCGAGCACCGGCCGGAGCGAGATGGACGGGATCCTTGCTGCCGCCGCGGCAGACGGGCTGCACGTCAGCGCCCACTACGCCCGCGACGAACACGACCGGCTCAGCCGGCTGGACGTCGCCCTGTTCTGCGAGCAGGGTGCCTCCGGGCTGGCCGACAGCCGGCACCTGGGCACCCGTCAGGGCACCACCGCCCGCGTCCGCCCGCTCGTCCACACTCCGCCGGCCGACCCGCACGGCAGGGCCTGGACGGACGGGCTTGCGTCCGCCCTCGCCGGCGTGCTGCCCCGCCACATGTGCCCGGACCGCATCGTCGAGGTGCCGGCCTTCCCGCTCAACAAGACGGGCAAGACCGACCAGCGGGCCCTGCTCGCGCTCGTACCGCGCCGTACCGCGGAAGACGCCCTCGGGAACCTCGCCGACGACCGTGAGCGGCGTCTCGCGGAGATCCTGCGCGGGCTGCTCGATCCCGGCACCCCGATCGACCGCGAGAGCGACTTCTTCGCCATCGGCGGGCACTCCCTGCTGGCGACGAAGTACGTGCACGCCGTCAACGAGGCGTTCGGTGTCGATCTGCGGGTGAAGGCGGTCTTCGACCGGCCCGTGCTGCGCGAGTTCGCCGACCTCGTCCGCGGCGACGCGGGTGCCGCCGGTGCCCAGACCACCGGCGACGAAGCCGCAACGGCTGCCGCCGACGGTGGCGCCCAGGTTGTCGACGGTGCCGCAACGGCTGCCGACGGCGCCGCGGCCCCTCCGACCGCCCTGGACTCCGTGCCGATCTCACCCCTTCAGCAGCGCTTTTGGACCATGGCCCAGGCCACCGGCCCCTCCACCCTCTACAACTCGCTCACCCTGCTGGAACTGTCCGGCCCGCTGTCCGCCGACATCCTGACGACCGCCTTCGGTGACGTCGTCGGCCACCACCGTGTGCTGCGCTCCCGGTTCCACGCGGCGGACAGGAGCGTGATTCTGCGCGCCCGCACGACCGAAGACTACGCGCTCGCCCGTCTCGACCTGCCGGGCCTCGACATCACCGGCGCCGAGCGGATCCTGCACGACCGCCTCAACCGGCCCTTCGACCTCCGGACAGGCCCCCTCCTCGACGCGGCCCTGATCACCGCGGCGGACGACCGCCACTACCTCGCGATGGCCATTCACCACGCCATCTTCGACGGCACATCCGAGGAACTGTTCATCGCCGACCTGCGCACCGCCTACGAGGCACGCCTCGCGGGCCGGACGCCGCGGTGGAACGAGGACGGCACGGGGTTCCTGCGCCATCTCGCCACCGCCCAGCGGCCCACCGCCGACAGCACCGCGTTCTGGGTGCGTCACCTGTCCGGCGCCCCCGTCCTGCACGCCCTCCCGCTCGACGGCGAGCGCCCGGAACGTCTGACCCCCCAGGACGGCGCGGCCCTGCACACCGTGCTGGAGGCCGAAACCACCGCACTGATCACCGATCTCGCCCGGCGCCACCGCACCACCACGTTCGTCGCCCTCAACACGCTGGTCGCGCTGTTCGTCTCCTTCCTCTCCGGCGAGGACGACATCGTCATCGGTTCCCCGGTGGACTGCCGTGAGACGCAGGACGACGGCCGTGCGGTCGGCATGTACGTCAACACCGTCGCCTTCCGCCACCAGCTGGAATGGAACAGTCCCCTCGAGGCGGCCGTCGTCCGCGCCAGGGAGTTCTTCCACGACGCCTTCGCACACCTGGCCGTGCCCTTCGACCACGTGGTGCAGGAACTCAACCCGCCGCGCCTCGCCGGCGCCAACCCGGTGTTCCAGATCATGCTGGCCCTGCAGCCGGAGGGCTCCGAGAGCTTCCCCTTCCACACGGGACACGGGCGTAGCGTGAAGGCGGCGACCGTGGAGTCGAAGTTCGACCTCACCCTCAACGCGAAGATCGTCGACGGACGGCTGCACGTCCACTGGGAGTACGCCAGCGCGCTGTTCTCGGCCGAGCGCATCGCACGCACCGCCGACCTCTTCGAGTCCTTCCTCCGTGCCACCGCGGGGCACCCCCAGCTCCCGCCCGCCGCCCACCAGTTCACCGGCGTCACCGGCCCTGCCGTCCAGGGCACCGACGTCGCCCTGCTCAGGGGCCCGGCCGTGCCCCTGACCGACACCACCTGGCTGGACGCCCACGCCCGTGTCGTCGCCGCGCACGGCGACCGGCCCGCGATCCGCACCCCGCAGGGCGACTCATGGGACCACCGCACCCTCGACGCCCGTGCCGACGCCCTGGCCGTGCTCCTGCACGGGCGCGGGGTCCGCCCCGGCGATCTGGTCGCCCTTACGCTCAGCCGGTCCGCGGAGTCCCTGGTCGCCGTCCTCGCGGTCAACAAGCTCGGCGCGGCCTACGTCCCCATGGACTCCGAGCACTTGCGCCGCGGCGCCGCGGACCTGCTCGAAACCCACGGTATCGGCTTCGCCCTGGTCGAGGACGACGACCGTGACCGCTACCGGGTCCGTACCGTGACCCGCTCGGAGTTCCCGGCGCCCGCACCGGGCGTCGCCCCGCCCGCACACCGCCCCACCGGCACCGACCTCTGCTATGTGATCTTCACTTCGGGCTCCACCGGCCGTCCCAAGGGCGTGGCCGTGACCCACCGCGCGCTCACCAACTACCTCGCCCACTGCGCGGGAACCTACCTGGAACACGGTCCCGAGGACGCGGTGGTCGCAGGCCCGCTGTCCTTCGACGCCACGGTCACCACCACCCTCTTCGCGCTCTGTGCCGGGCTGACCCTGCGGATCGTCGAGGAAGGCGACGAACTGCCCGGACTCCTCCGCGAACTCGGCCCCGGCACGGGCGGTCCGCGGCTTTTCAAACTGACCCCCTCCCACCTCCTGGCCCTGGCCAACCTCGGTGCCGCGCGGGAGATCCAGCCCGACCGCCACACCTTCGTCATCGGCGGGGAGGAGCTCAAGGCGGGCGTGGCCGCCCCCTGGTACCGGGCCTTTCCGAACGGCAGTCTGTTCAACGAGTACGGCCCTACCGAGACCACCGTCGGCTGCATGGTCCACCGCGTCGCCGAGGCCGATCTGGTCCGGGGGTCGGTCCGGCTCGGTACCCCGATCTGCAACACCTCCATCGCGGTCGTGACCCGGGGCAGCCTTTGCCTGCCCGACCAGCGCGGCGAGATCGTCATCCTCGGCGAGAGCCTGGCCCGCGGTTACCTCGACCCCGGGCAGACCGCGGCGGCGTTCCGTCCGGTGGCCGCCCTCGACGGCGCGACCGGTTACCACAGCGGTGATCTCGCCGCGCTCACCGGCGATGGCCTGCGCTACCACGGGCGTGCCACCCGGGAGGTCAAGATCCGCGGGTTCCGGGTGAACCTGCCCGAGATCGAGGCCGCCATCGGGAGCCTGCGCGGCGTCACGGACTGCGTCTGCGATGTCTCCCCCGACGGCCGCAGGCTGTATGCCCACGTCGTGACGGACGACTCCATGCCGCGCACCACCGCCACCGAGACGGCACTGCGCGACACCCTGCGCAGGCAGTTGCCCGCCCACATGGTGCCCGACACGCTGTGCCTGCTGCCCACGCTGCCGCTCACCACCAACGGCAAGGTCGACCTCGGCCGACTCCGACGCGACGCGGACGCCCGCACCCCGAAGGCCGCGGCGGCCACCTCACCGGCCAGCCCCGCCTCCGTCACGCGTCGGCTGGAAGAGGTCTGGCAGGAGGTCCTCGGCACCACCGAACCCCTGCCGGTCGAGGTGTCGTTCTTCTCCCTCGGCGGCAACTCCCTGTCCACCACGGTCTTGCTGCGCCGCATCAACGAGGAGTTCGACGCCGGCCTGACCCTCGAAGAGCTCTACCGCGAGAGCACCCTCGCCGGGCAGGCGGAGCTGCTGGCCGCCCGTCCCGGCCTGCCGTCGGCACCGGCGCAGACCGCAGCCCCCGTCTCCTTCGACCTGACCCCCGCCCAGAGCCGGCTCTACCTGCTGGAGAAGCTGGGCACCGGCGCCGACTACGTCAACCCGATCTGCTTCCGCCTCGCCCCCGGTGCCGACCTCACCCTGCTGCACCGGGCACTGGAAGCCGTCCTCGAGCGGCACCCCCTGCTCACCTCGCGGATCGTGGAGGAGGGCGAGCGCCTGGTCCTGCACCCCGGACCCGGGACGATCACCGACCACATCGCCGCGCCGCGCCCCTGCGCCGACGAGGCCGAGGCCGCCCGGCACCTGGCCGAGGCCCGCCGGGAGTCCGTCAACATCTTCGGCGGCCCACTGTTCCGCGCCGGCTGCCACCCCCTGCCCGACGGGTCGGCCCTGCTCCAGATGGTCGTCCACCACGTCGTTTTCGACGGATGGTCGGAGCGGATCCTCCTGGAGGACCTCGCGGCACGCTACGCCGAGCTCGCCGGGGGAACCGCACGCACTGACGCGCCGAGTCCGCTGACCTTCGCACACCACGCCGCCGCCCTCGCCCGGCAGGACTCCGCCCGGGACACCGCTTGGTGGATCGAACTGCTCACCGGGGCGCCCGCCTGCCACAACCTGCCCACCCTCGACGGAGGACGCAGCGACCGGGAGAACCCGGCCGCGGCCTTCCACCGGGTCCTCGACGACGCTGAGACCGCCACCCTCACGGAGACCTGCCGGACCTGGGGGGTGACCCCCTTCCACCTGGTGCACACCGCCCTGGCCCTGGCCGTGTGCAACATGAGCCACGAGGACGACGTGGTCATCGGTGTGCCCACGGCCAATCGCGGCGACACACGGCACCACGACACCATCGGCCTCTTCATGGAGACCCTCCCGCTGCGCACCCGCATCGGCGGAGCGGACGTCACCTTCAGGGAGCTTCTCCACGCCAACCGCGCCATGGTCACCGCCGCCCTGGGGCGCTGCGGGTTCCGTGTCGAGGACGTCCTGGGAGCCTGCGCGCCCCACCGCGACGGCAGCAGAAACCCCCTCTACCAGATCATGCTGTCCTTCAACGACGAGGGCGGGGAGACCTTCCGCCTCGGAGACGTCCTGGCGGAACGCTTCCTGCTCCCCAGCGGGCCCGCGAAGCTCGACATCATCGTCGACGCCAAGATCATCGACGGCGCGCTGCACCTGTTCTGGGAGTACGACCCCGGTCTGTTCGCCGGGTCCACCGTCCGCGCCCTGGCCGCCCACCTCGAGGAGTGGCTGCACTGGAGCCTGGCCGATCCGGACCGCCCGCTCGGCACGTTCACCTCGGGGGCGGACCGCATCCTGTCCACCACCGCGCCCGAGCGGCCCCCCGTCCGCCGCAGCGCGTACGAGCGCTTCCGCACGGCGTGGGACGGACGTGCCGGCGACATCGCCTACACCGAACGGGACATCCGCCTGAGCGCGGCCGGGCTCCACGACCGCGTCGACGCTCTCGCAGCCTTGCTCGCCGCCCGCGGCGCCGGCCGCAAGTCCGTCGTGGCCTGCCTCTCCGGACAGGTCCTGGACCATGTCGTCACCTTGCTGGCCTGCTCCCGCGCGGGCGCCGTCCACGTACCGCTGGACACCTCCAACCCGCCCGAGCGCATCCGGGAGATCCTCGCCACCGTGGACGCCGACGTGGTCGTCGCCGACGACCCGGCAGCGGTCCCGGCCCCGTACCCGGCGCTCACGACCGGCGACGACGCGACCGGGATCCCCGTCCCGCCGCCCTGCCCGGGCGGGCCGGCCTCGCCCTCCCACATCATGTTCACCTCCGGCTCCACCGGCCGCCCCAAGGGTGTCCGGCTCGGCATCACCTCGTTGGACGCGTACGTCGACGGCATCAACGCGGCGTACGGTGGCGCCGACGCCGTCGTCGCCCAGTGCGGCAACCCCGCCTACGACGTGTTCATCGAGGAGCTCGGCCTGTCCGTCCTCGTCGGCAACCGGCTCGCCGTACTGCCGCCCGAGGAACGCGCCGACCCCGCCGCGTTCGCACGCTTCGTCGCCCGCGAACGGGTCACCCACCTGCCGCTGCCGACCTCCTACTGGGCCTTCCTCGTGGCCTCCATGAGCGACGAGGACTTCGACCGGCTGCGCGACGTCCGCGTCTGCGCCGTGGGCGGGGAAGACTATCCGGCCGGCGCCGCACAGACCTGGTTCCGTCATTTCCCGGCCGGGCCCCGCCTGTTCAACGTCTACGGTCCCACCGAGAACGGCCCCGTCAGTCTGGTCGGCGAGATCCTCCCCGACACCCCGCCCTCCACCCTCGGCGCGCCCCTGAGCGAAGTAGTGTGCGAGGTCAGGTCACGGTTCGGCGCTCCCGTCCCCGTCGAAGGCCGCGGTGAACTGGTGGTTCAGGGACCGCAGTTGTTCGACGGCTACGTCGGGGGAGCGGCCGTGGCCTCGTATCCGACCGGCGACGTCGTCCTGCGTGACGGCACTCACGGACTGCGCTTCGTCGAGCGCGCCGGAGCCATGATGAAGATCTCCGGCTTCCGCGTCGAGCCGGGCGAGTACACCGCCCTCCTCACGGACGTACCCGGCATCGAGGACCTCCGTGTCACCGCCAACCCCGAGCGCACCGGCGTGATCCTCTACGCGCTGCTGCGGGAAGACGCCGCCCCCGAGGCGGAGATCGCACGGGCCGTCGCCCGGCGCGTACGCGAGTCCCTGCCCGGCTACATGCGCGGCCACCGGCTGCGGTTCTGCCGGGAGATCCCGCTCACACCCAACGGCAAAGCCGACTTCCGGGCCCTGGCCGAACGCTCCTGGGCCGCTCCCGAACCCGCCCGCGCACCCGAGAGCGACGGCGACGCCGTCGGGCCCCGTGCCGACGTCCGGGAACTGTGGCGGACCGTCCTGCCCGGCACCCTCGTGGACGACCACCGCGGCTTCTTCGACCACGGCGGGACCTCCTTGACGATGCTCCGGCTGCTCACCCTGCTGAACGACCGGTTCCCCGGCTGCTTCGAACTGATCGACCTCTACGAGAAGCCGTCCGTCGACCTCCAGGCGCGGCACGTCCACGAACGGACCAGGGCCGACCGGAACACGGCACCGGCCGCGCCGACCGCCCGGGAACGACTGGCCCGCAAGCGCAGGGCCCGACGCGAGACAGGAAGTGGGAAGTGAAGACCTTCGAAGCCTTCAAAGCCATGAGGTCGGGGCCCGTGGCCCGCCTGGTGCTGGGCTCCTCGGCCAGCCGGCTCGCCACGTTCGGCTTCAACGCCGCCATGGCGGTGTACCTGCTGGACCTCACCGGCCGTGCCACCGACCTCGGTCTCGCCCTGCTGGTCGGAACCGTCCCCTTCTTCGCACTGAGTCTCGTCACCGGCGTCGTCTGCGACCGCTTCAACCGCAAGAACATCATCCTGGTGTGCGACGCGCTGCGCGTGATGGTCGCCGTGGCGTTCCTGCTGGGAGCGTGGATCCTCGACAACGACGCCACCGTGGCACTCGTCTACGCCACCGTCTTCTGCTTCTCCGTATGCGAGTCGTTCGTCACCACCAGCTTCTCCAGCATCGTCCCCGATGTCATCGACGAGAAGGACATCCTGGACACGAACAACCTGCTGTTCGGCATCGGCGACACCATCCGCATGATCGGCCCCGTCGTGGGTGTCCTGCTCTACTCCACCGCGGGCTTCGCGGCGACCGCCATCAGCACCGCGGCCCTCTTCGCCGCGGGCTTCCTGTGCCAGCGCGGAGTCGCCTACACCCAGTCGAGGGCGGCCGGCAGTGGCGCCCGGGGCGTGCGTGCCGTGGCCCGCGAGGAACTGGGCATGTTCCGCAAGCTGGTCACCTCGGACACCCGGCTGACCTCGCTGATGGCCAACGGGTTCACCACCCACCTGTTCATGTATCCCTTCATCACGGTGGGCCTGCCCTTCGTCATCACGCAGGTCTTCCACGCCGGATCCGTCGAATACGGCTATCTGGAAGCCGTCTGCGCCGGCGCCGGCATCCTGTCCCTGCTGGTCGTTCCCCACACCAAGCGCTGGGGCACGTCCACGAGCCTGGCGGTCAGCATGGGCGCCATGATCGCCGGCGCCGCCGTGTTCCTGATCCTGCTCATCGGTCCCGCCGTCGACGCCATGACAGACGAGACACCGCTGCGCCTGGGCGTGCTCACCCTCGCCTGTTTCCTCCTCTTCCTCGCCTTCGGCGTCTACGGCACCTACTTCGTCAGCTTCATGCACTCGAACGTGCCCAGCGAGATGCTCGGCAAGGGCCAGAGCCTGGTCATGATGTTCAACGCCCTGGGCCGGATGCTCGGTTTCTCCCTCTTCGGCCTCCTCTTCGACCACTCCCTGCAGGCCGCGGTGGTCGTGTTCGTCGTCGGGATGAGCCTCAAGATCCTCGTGCACCTGCCCTTCGTCAGGGCCGACCGCCGCCATCGCCTGGCCGCCGCCGCCGACGCACCGGCCTTCGACACCGCGGAGGGACGATGACCTTCGACGACCGCATCGCCATCGTCGGTGCCCACCTCAAGCTGCCGGCCGGCATCGACACCACGGACGGCTTCTGGAGGCTCCTGACGGACGGCCGGGACGTGTTCACCCGCGGCCCCGTCACCGACGGGCACGTCGGCCTCACCTCCCACATCCCCGACGCCCACTGGTTCGCCGCCGAACCCTTCGGGATCTCGGACTACGAAGCCGGCCTCACCGACCCGCAGCACCGCCTGCTCCTCGAACTCGCCTGGGAGTGCCTGCGGACGGCCGGCTCCGGCGAGGACTCCGTGACCGGTGTCTTCTCCTCGTGCAGCCCGTCGTCGTTCTTCGAGGAGATCCTGCTGCACCGCCCCGACCTGTGGGCCCGCAACGTCAGCCAGATCCTGGAAGGCACGCAGGGCGACTACCTGGCCACCCGGATCGCCTACCGGCTCGGCCTCACCGGTCCCGCCCTGCACATCGGCACCGGCTGCTCCTCCTCGCTGGTCGCCCTCAACCAGGCGGTCCAGGCCCTCAACGCCTTCCAGTGCGACCGCGCCCTGGTCGCCGCGGCGAGCATCCACGCCCCCAGCGAGACCGGTTACGACGTCCGTGAGGGCGGCATCTACTCGGCCGACGGCCGCTGCCGGCCCTTCTCGGACGACGCCAACGGCACGGTCCCCGGCAACGGCGCCGCCGTCGTCCTGCTCAAGCGCCTCGAAGACGCCCTGGCCGACGGCGATCCCGTGCACGCCGTCGTCCTGGGAAGCGCCGTCAACAACGACGGGAACCGCAAGGCCGGCTTCACCGCCCCCGGCCTCGAAGGACAGCTCGACTGCGTCACCACCGCCCTCGACGTCGCCGAGCTCGAACCGGACCGCGTTTCCTACATCGAGGCCCACGGCACCGGCACCCGCGTCGGCGACCCCATCGAACTGCGCGCCCTGGCCAAGGCGTACGGCCCGGCGGGCCCCGGTGGCCGGCACGTCGGTTCCGTGAAGGCCAACATCGGCCACTGCGACGTCGCCGCCGGCCTGTTCGGCGTGATCAAGTCGGCGTTGATCCTGACGCACGGCACCGTGCCGCCCCAGATCAACTTCACCGCCCCGACGACCGCGCACGACTGGTCCGACGGCTCGCTCAACGTCGCCCGCACCGCCGTGGACCTGCGTGCCGGCCGGGACGCGGACGTCCCGCTCATCGCGGGTGTCTCCTCCCTCGGCGTCGGCGGCACCAACGCCCACGTGCTGCTCCAGGACGCCCGCAGCCTGATCGGCTCCGGCGAGGTCGCCCGCCGCGCCCCCCGCCCCGTCGTCCGGATACCGGGCCGCATCCCGTACGAGCCTGTCGTACGTCCCGAGGCCACCGCGGAGGGTACGGCTGCCGTCCCGGCCGCCCTCGCGGCGCCGGCAGCGCACATCACCGACGCGCAGCTGCTCGAACTGTTCTCGCAGCACACGGCGGAACCGGTGACCGCGATGGACGAGGACTTCTTCGCGTTCGGTGGCGACTCCTTCGGTCTGCTGCACCTCCTGGACGAGATCGACCGCCTCACCGGAGTGGAGCTGTCCGTCGAGGAGTTCATGGCCCAGCCCACCGGGGCCCATGTCCGCGCCCAGCTCGGCACCGCAGGTGCCGAGGCCGCCCCGAGCGACGGGACGGCCACCGGCGGCACCGCGGACCGGCCCGCCGGGAACATCACCGGCGGGGACGGCCCGGATGCCGAGGTCATCGGTGCCCTCGCCGGCCGGTACGCCGGTCTGAGCATCGCCGGGACCGCCGCCGACCCGGACGGCCCCGTCCTGCTGACCGGTGCCACCGGCTTCGTCGGCTCACACGTCCTGGCCGAACTCCTGACGGCCGGACGGCGCGTGGTGTGCCTGCTGCGCGGAGGCGAGGAGCGCCGTGCCGACCTCGTCGGCCGACTGCGCCCGACACCCGGCTGGGACCGGACCCGCGAGGACCTCCTCAGCTGCGTGGCCGGCGACATCACCCGCCCGCGCCTCGGTCTCGACGGCGCGCAGTACGACGCGCTCGCCGAACAGGTCGCCTGGGTGATCCACAGTGCGGCCGCCGTCAACCACGTCTACCCGTACGCGAGCCTCGCCGCCGTCAACACCGACAGCGCGGCCGGCATCGTCGAGTTCGCCGCCACCGCCCGCCGCAAGAACCTCACCTTCGTGTCCACCACCGCGGTCTTCACCACCACGGCATACGCCCCCGGCACCGAGGTCACCGCCGGTCCCGTGACCGCGCTCCCGCCGGAATCGGACGGCTACGGCCGCTCCAAGGCTCTTGCCGAGCACCACTTCCGCCTCGCCGGTGAACTCGGCCTGTCCGCCGTCGTTCTGCGGATCCCGAACGTCTTCGGAGACCGCACCACCCGCCGGATCAACGCCGGCGACGCGATCTGGAGCTGGACCAAGGCCATCCTCGCGACCGGCCACTACCCGCGCAGCTTCGACCTGAGCGGCGACGAACTGTTCCAGGCCCTGCCCGGCGACGTGGTCGCCCGGGTCGTGACGGAGGAAGCGCGGCCCACCGGCCTGCCCGGCTGCAGCTTCGTCAACGCCGCCCCCAACCTGGTGTGCAGCTCCCGCGGCATGCTCGCCGGACTGCGCGCCGCCGGCCACCACCCCGAACCGCTGCCCGACGGAGACTGGTACCGGATGGTCGCGGGCCTCGACGCGAACGAGGTGTGGGTGGCCGCCCTGGCCGGCAGGCTCGCCGACCGGCCCGAGACCGGCCGGCCCCAGCGCCTGCACCGCTTCCCGCTGGATGAGCACCCTGCTGTCGCCGAGGTCGTCAACCACAACGCCGTGTGGTCCCCGGGCGACCTCGCCGGCTACCTGGCGGCGCCCGAACTCGCCTCCCCGACCGCCCCCACGCGCACGGAGCACTGACATGGACGTCAACGAGCTGCTGCGGCGCGCCGCCCATGAGCACGGCGCTCGCACGGCGCTCATCGACGGCGCCACCACCGTCACCTACACCCGGCTCTTCGCCACCGTCCTCAGCCACGCGCACGCCCTGCGCGCACGCGGCCTGGGCCCCGGTGCCACGGTCGCCGTCTGCGTCGACCGCTCCGCGGACACCGTGGCGCTGTTCCTCGCCACCCAGTGGATCGGCGCCGCCTACCTGCCGGTCGACGACCGGATCCCGCTCGCCCGGCTCAGGTTCATGCTCGCCGACGCCGGCTGCGACCTGCTCGTCCTGGAGGACGACCACCCCGACGGCGCCGCCCTCCGCGAGGCGGACACCCTCGTCCTGACCAGATCCGGGCTCCACGCCGCCCACCCGGGCGGCACCCCGACCGAGGCGCAGGTACCCGCCACGCCGGGCCCCGTCGCCTACATCCTGTACACCTCCGGCTCGACGGGCCTGCCCAAGGCGGTGCCGGTCTCGGCCGCGAACCTGTCCTTCTTCACCGACTGGCTGCGCGGCACGTACACGCCCGAGGAAGTGGCCTGCACGGCTTTCACCATCTCCGTCGGTTTCGACGTCTCCTTCGCCGAGATCCTCGCCCCCATGGTCCACGGAGGCACCCTCGTCCTCTTCGAGGACCTCTTCCGGATCGGGGAGAGCACCGTCCCCCTCACCTCGCTGGCCAACGTGCCCGGCAACCTGGCCCGCCACCTGGAGCACCACGCGCTGCCGGCCAGCCTCAAAGTGGTGACCTCGCTCGGCGAGCCGCTGCGCGTGGAACTGGCCCGCCGCATCACCGCGGGCCGCTCCCTGCGGCTCATCAACGCCTACGGGCCGACCGAGGCCACCGTCTATACCACGCACCACGTCGTCACCCCCGACGACCTCGACGGCACCACCACCATTCCGATCGGCCTCCCGCTGCCCGGGGTCACCGCCGAGGTCCTGGCGCCGGACGGCACCCCCTGCGCCGCGGGCGAACCGGGGGAGCTGGTCGTCACCGGCCCCAACGTCGCCGCCGGGTACCTGTCGGCGCACGCCCGCGACAGCAAGGCGTTCTTCCGGCGCCCCGACGCGGCCCACCCCTCGTACCGCACCGGTGACATGGTCGTGCGCGACGCCTCCGGGGTGCTGACCTGTCTCGGCCGGTCCGACCGTCAGTGCAAGATCAACGGGATCCGGGTCGACCTCCAGGAGATCACCACCCACCTGCTGGCCTGCCCGGGTGTCGCAGGCGGGCACATCGCCGCCCGGGAAACCCCCGCCGGCACCCGGCTCGCTGCCTTCGTCACGGCGACGCCGGAGGGAACCGCGCACCCCGAGGACATCCGGGCCAAGCTCGCCGCGGTCCTGCCCCGCTACAGCGTCCCCCACGACGTCCTGATCGTCCCCGCCCTCCCGACGACGCTGAGCGGCAAGACCGACGAGGAAGCCCTGTTCGCCCTCCTCGCCGGCCCGGGAGCCGACACGGGCGTCGCGAGCGCCGGAGCCGACAGCGGCGCGGACCCCGTCGCGGACATCCTCGCGCGCTGCACGACCGCGCCGGACCCGGCCTCCGGCCACCACCGGCTGCACGGGCTGACCTCCCTCGAACTCATCGCCCTGCGACGGCGGTTGCTGCACGAGCACGCCACCGACGTGCCCCTGAGAGAGATCTACCGCTGCGAGGACGTCGGAGCCCTCGCCGACCTGGTCCGCCGCCGCCGCGGCAACGCCTGCCCGGCCCCCGACGGCGCGTCATCGGCGACTCCCGGCGCCCGGACGTGCGGCGTCGGGGAGCAGAACATCTGGCTCGCCGACATGCTCACCCCCGGCACCTGTGGCAACAACGAGGTCTACCGGCTGACCTTCACCCGCGAGATCTCCGCCGACCGCCTGGAGGCGGCCCTCGGGGAGTGCGTCCGCGACATCCCCGCCCTGCGCACCGCCTACCTTCTGCGCGACGGACAACTGGTCAAGGAGACGGCGGATCCGGCCGCCTGCGCCTTCCGGCTGGGACACGTCCCGGCCGACGGCCCCCGCGGGGACGCGGCGGCGACAGCCGTCGGCCGCCGCCCGTTCGACCTCGCCGACCCGCTGAAGATGCGCGCCTACCTGCTGCCCGGCCGGCCTACCACCCTCCTCCTCGTCATCCACCACATCGCCATCGACGCATTCGCCGTGGACGTCCTGCTGGAACACCTGGAGAACCTGCTGCTGGACCGCTCGGCCACGCCCCCGCGCGCCGCCGGCGGCACCTGGCGCGCCCCGGCCGAACCGGAAGCCCTGCGCGCCTGGTGGCGGCAGCGCCTTTCCCCTCTCCGAGAGGGCTCCGACGTCCCCGTGCCGCCCGGTGACACCGCCGACCGTAGGGAGATCCACCTGACCGGGCCCACACACACGGCCCTGCTGACCACCACGCGCAAGGCCCGCACCAGCGTGTTCGGTGTTCTGCACGCGGCGCTGACCACGACCCTGGCCCGCCGGCTCGCCACGGATACGGTGTCGCTCGCCACGCCGATGACGAAGCGGAGCGAGGAGGACAGGCAGGTCGCCTGCCTCACCAACGTGGTCCCGCTCGTCGCCGGTCCCCGCCCCTCGGACACCTCCGTACTGGCCCACCTGGCGGAGTTGCGCCGCGGCCTCCTGGAGACCCTGGACCACTCGGACGTGGCGCTGAGCGACCTGCGGACCATTCAGGCCCGGCCCGACGCCCCACTGGTGCACGCGATGCTCGCCGAAGTCCGCCGCCCCGCCCCCGGCGCGACGCTCTTCGAGGCCGTGGAGGTGTTCACCGGCATCGCCAAACTGCCCCTCATCTTCCTCTTCGAGGACCGGCCCGACACACTCCGCCTCGTCGCCGAGTTCGTCCCCGGCCCGGAGGCGACCGCGTTCGTGGAGTCCGTGATGGCCGCCGTCGGCGGCGAGATCGAGGCCATCACCGCCGCCGTCACCGCCCACTGACCGCACCACCACCCGCCCACCACTCACTCATCCGATGCGAGGAACACCATGAGCACTGACAAGGTCACCGTCATCGAGACCTGGAAGCTGAAGGACGAGTTCGCCGGCCGCGCCCTCGAACTCATGCAGGTGATGGATGACATCGTCGGCCCCGGCGCCCACGGCGACCCGGGCTGGTGCGAGCACGGGCGCTTCTACCAGCTGCAGGAGCGGCAGTCCGAGATCTGGATGATGTACTCCTGGCGCAGCCGGGCCGAGCACGAGGTCTTCATCAAGAAGGAGGAGGAACTGCTCGGCGAATTCTACGAGCAGTACTGCGACGGTCCCCGCGGCATCGTCTACTTCACCGAACTCCCCGTCGACGTCGAGGCCGACGGTCACGAGGGCGCGCAGCACGGCGGACAGGCGCATGGCTGAGCCCTCCGCCACGCTCGGGGACACCGGCGACTGGGCCCCCGCCGACTTCGAGCGGCACGGCCGGGAGCTGCTCGCCTCGCTGCGGGAGCACTTCGAGCACGTCCGGGACGTTCCGGTGGCCCGCCCGTACGACCCGGCCGAGCTGATGGCCCGGCTGGACACGGACGCCCCCGAACGGGGGGACGACTTCTCGCGCATCCTCGCCGACACGTGGGACCAGGTCGTCCCCGATCTGGTGCAGTGGAACCACCCGGCCTTCCACGGCTACTTCTCCACCTGCGCCAGTTTTCCGGGGGTCCTCGCCGAGACCATGACGGCGGCGCTCAACGTCAACGCCATGCTGTGGAAGACCAGCCCCTCGGCATCCGCCCTCGAGGTGGTGGTGCTGCGCTGGCTCGCGGACATGGCCGGCTACCCCGCCGACGCGGACGCCGTCCTCGTCGGCGGGGCCTCGCTGGCCACCCTGTACGCCCTCGGCGCGGCCCGGGACGCGGCGTACCCCCACGACATCCGCGAGCACGGCCTGGCCGGTCCAAACACGGCCACCCCGCGGATCTACACCTCCGACCAGGCACACAGCTCCGTGGACAAGGCGGCCATCACGCTCGGCGTCGGCCTGCGCAACGTCGTGCGGATCCCGTCCGACAGCGGCTACCGCATGCGCCCGGACCTCCTCGAGGCGGCCATCGCCGAGGACGTGGCGGCAGGCCGACGGCCCGTCGCCGTGGTCGCCACCGTCGGTACCACGTCGGTCGCCGCGGCCGATCCACTGAGCCCGATCGCCGACATCTGCCGGCGCCACGGCGTGTGGCTCCATGTCGACGCCGCCTACGGCGGGCTGTTCGCGCTGTCCACCGCACTGCGACCCGCCCTGGAGGACGTGTCCGTCGGAGACTCCCTCGTGGTCAATCCGCAGAAGACGCTCTTCGTCCCCCTCGACGCCACGTCCCTGCACTGCCGCCGCCGCGGGGCCCTCGCCAACACCTACCGGCTCGTCCCCGAGTACCTCACCTCCACCCACCCGGGCGGCGCGGCCGACTTCATGGACCTCTCACCCCAGCTGGGGCGGGGCTTTCGCGCCCTCAAACTGTGGTGGGTCATCCGGGCCTTCGGCCTCGACGGACTGCGCAGCCGCCTCGACCACGCCGTCGCTCTCGCGGGCGAGCTCCGCGGCCTGGCAGCGGAGCACCCCGACTGGCAGTGCCCGGTGCCATCCGCCTACCCGTTGGTGTGCCTGCGCTACCAGCCGGCCGGGGGGCCACGGCCCGAAACCCCCGAAGGACGGGCCGCCCTCGACGCCCTCAACGCCCGCATCGTCGCGGAACTCAACGACGCCGGCGAGGCCTTCGTCTCCCACTCCGTCATCCGCGACGGCTACGTCATCCGCGTCTCCTTCGCCAACATCCACACGACCCCCGACGACATCACCCGCCTGTGGGCGGCCCTGAACCGCCTTGCGGAGAAGACCAGATGATCCACCACATCGTTCTGTTCCGTCTGAAACCAGGCATCACCTGGGCAAGTCCCGAGGCGCGTGCGGCGGAGGAACTCCAGGAGCGCATGGGGGAGGAGATAGCGGACCTGCGGGCCTGGACCTGCGGGCGGAACATCACGGACCGTGCCGCCGCCCACGACTACGCCGTCCTCGGACTCCTCGACGACGAGGCCGCCCTCGCCCGGTACCTCGCCCACCCCTTCCACCGGCGGACCGCCGAGGCATGGACGGCCCTCAGCGACCGTGTCCTCGCGGACATCCAGGCCCGGCCCACCCCGTCCACGACCCGGTTCCCTCACCCCCCGGAAGGAGACCCCCGTGTCCGCACCCGCTGACGCCTCCACCCTCACCGACGAGGAACGCGCCCTCCTCCCCACCGACGCCGACGTCGCCTTCTACGCGGAGCACGGCTGGTACCTGTCGAAGAAGCTGTTCACCGACGAGGAGACGGCCCTCCTGCGCAGCGCCTCCGAAGACTTCTACGGCGGTGCCCGCAGCCGCACGCTGCCCGCCCGGCCGCCGCGCCTGGCGTACTGGACTCCCGAGAAGGGCGCCGTCCAGCGGCACAACGACTACATCCACTACGAGAGCGACGACATCGCCCGCGTGCTGCGCAAGCCCCTGCTGGGGGCCGTCGCCGCACGGCTCGCCCAGGCCGACCGGATACGGGTCTTCCAGTCCACCCTGATCCTCAAGCCACCGAGCGCCGAGGAGCCGAGCAACGTCGTCCCCTGGCACTTCGACCGGGACTACTGGGCCACCTCCAGCTCCGAACGCATGCTCACGGCGTTCATCCCCTTCCACACCTGTGACGAGCGGATGGGCACGATCACCATGATCGACGGCAGCCACCGCTGGCAGGAGCTCGACCGCGACGCCGTCACCGCCCGTCACTTCGTCGAACTGGGCAGCGACGCCGAGTCGGTCCTGCACCGCACCGCGGAGGCCAACGGCGCGGAGGTCCGCAAGGTCCCGATGGTCATACCCGAGGGCCACGTCAGCTTCCACCACTGCCGCACCTACCACGGCAGCGGCCCCAACCTCTCGGCACAGCCACGCCGCGCGGTCTCCCTCCACCTGCAGGACGGGGACAACCACTACCGGGCGTTCCCGCTCGCCGACGGCACCGTCGCCACGTACAACCACGACGTCCTCGTCCGCCGGACGGCCCAGGGCACGCCGGACTACGCGGACCCCGACTACTGCCCCGTCGTCTGGGACGGGCAGCCGCCCGCTCCCGCCGTCTGACCCGCGCGGCCACATGCGACACCCGGGCGGCGGGCCACGTGTCCCACCCCCGGTCCGCCACCCGCGGCGCCCCACGCCACACCGAGGAAGAAACGGACCACGCACCATGACCACGGCAGCAGAGATCGCCCACAACCACGCCGCACTGCCCGTCGACGACCTCCGTCTCGACCATGTGGAGTTCTACGTCGAGGACCTCGACCGCGCGAGCGCCCACTGGAGGGAGCACTACGCCTTCAGTCCCGTCGGCACGGCCCAGGGGCCCCATCACCGGTCCCTCGCCCTGCGCCACGGCCGGACCCTGCTGGTCCTCACCCAGGGCACCGGCGACGACCACCCGGCCAGCGCCTATGTGCAGCAGCACGGCGACGGTGTCGCGCGCATCGCCCTGCGCACCGGTGACGCCGCCGCCGCGTACGAGCACGCCGTCGCCCGCGGCGCCCGTCCCGTCGACGGACCCGCCCCGCAGGCCGGCCCGGGAACACCGACCGCCGCCGCCGTGTCGGGCTTCGGTGACGTGGTCCACACCCTCGTGGAACGGGACGACAGCGACGACCTGCCCCCTGGATTCGAGCCGCTGGCCCCCGCCGCCGAGCAGGCCGCCGACGGGCCGGGACTGCTGGAGATCGACCACTTCGCCGTCTGCCTGGGTGTCGGCGAACTCGCCGACACCGTGGATCACTACCGCGAGGCCCTCGGCTTCCGCGAGATCTTCGAGGAGCGGATAGCCGTCGGCGCCCAGGCGATGCTGTCGAAGGTGGTCCAGAGCCGCTCCGGCGACATCACCCTCACGCTCATCCAGCCCGACCCCGAGGCCGAGCCCGGTCAGATCGACGACTTCCTCAAGAACCACGGCGGCTCCGGCGTCCAGCACATCGCCTTCTCCAGCACGGACGCCGCCGCCACCGTCGGCGCCCTGGCCCGGCGCGGCGTCGAATTCCTCTCCACCCCCGCCACCTACTACGAACTCCTCGGCCGCCGGGTGGCACTGCGGCGTCACAACCTCGAGACCCTGCGGAGTCTCAACATCCTTGTCGACGAGGACCACGCCGGCCAGCTCTTCCAGATCTTCACCCGCTCCGCCCACCCCCGGCGGACTCTCTTCTTCGAGGTCATCGAACGACTCGGCGCCCAGACCTTCGGCTCGTCCAACATCAGGGCCCTGTACGAGGCCGTCGAACTGGAGATGTCCCGACGCAACGGTCCCGGACTGTGACCCACACCGACCGGGTCGCCCCCGCGACGGCCCTGGAGAACCTCCACAGCCTCGCCGACATCGAGCGGGCCGCGCACGGGCTGCTCCCCGCCCCGGTACGGGATTTCGTGGCCGGCGGCGCCGGGGCCGAACTCACCCTCGCCGCCAACCGCCGTGCCTTTGAGGCGACCCGCCTGGTTCCGCGGGCCCTGCGGGACGTGTCGGGCTGTGATCCGGCGACGACCCTGCTCGGTCTGCCCGCCGCGATGCCGGTGGCCGTCGCTCCCATCGGCTACCACGGGCTCGTCCACCCCGACGGCGAACTGGCCGTCGCCCGCGCCGCCAAGGAAGCCGGCGTCCCCTTCACCGTGGCCACCCTCAGCAGCCGCACCATCGAGGACGTCGCCGGCGTCGCGGACCCCACCTGGTTCCAGCTCTACTGGCTGCGCGACCGCGCCACGACCTTCGACCTCGTACGCCGGGCCGAGGACGCCGGCTGCGCGGCCGTCATGCTCACCGTGGACGTCCCCTGGATGGGCCGCCGCCTGCGGGATGTCCGCAACGGCTTCGCCCTGCCCGAGGACGTCGTCGCCGCCAACCTCACCACGGGTACCGCCTCCGCCGCCCACCGGGTCTCGGCAGGGACCTCGGCGGTGGCCCGCCACACCGCCGCCGCCTTCGACCCCTCGCTGTCCTGGCCCGACCTGGAGGAACTCCGTCGCCGCACCCGGCTGCCGCTGATCGTCAAGGGCGTCCTGGACTCCGCCGACGCCGCCCGTGCCGCCGGTTGCGGAGCCGACGCCGTCGTCGTGTCCAACCACGGCGGCCGTCAGCTCGACGGCGTGGTCCCGGCCCTGGACGTCCTCCCCGAAGTCCGCGCAGCGCTCCCCGAGTCCTGCGAGGTCCTCCTCGACTCCGGTGTCCGCGGTGGCGTCGACATCGTCAAGGCCCTCGCCCTGGGCGCCCGCGGCGTTCTCGTCGGGCGGCCCCTGCTGTGGGGTCTGGCGGTCGCGGGTACCGACGGCGTCCGCCGCACCCTCGACCTGCTGGCCGCCGAATTCCGTGACGCCCTCGGCCTGGCCGGCTGCACCGATCCCTCCGCAGCCACCCTGTTGCGGACCCGCCGCGCATCCGACGGAGGACCCCAGCCGTGGTGACCGCCCCACTCGAACCGACGGCCGGCAGCCGGCCTGCCGGGCCCGCGACGCTCGAACTGACCGACCTGCACGCCTCGCTCACCGATCCGGCGCTCGGCTCGATGACCTTCCTCAACGAGATCGCCCAGCGCTTCCCCGAGGCCATCTCCTTCGCCCCCGGCCGCCCGTACGAGGGATTCTTCGAAACCTCCCTCGTCCACCGCTACCTCGAACGCTACGAGCGGCACCTGCGCGAGGAGCGGGGCCTCGGCGAGGATGAGGTGCGGCGCACCTTCTACCAGTACGGCCGTACCAAGGGCATCGTCCATGAACTGATCACCCGGCACCTCGCCCTCGACGAGAACATCGTGGCCGACCCCGAGGCCGTCGTCGTCACCGTGGGCTGTCAGGAGGCCATGTTCCTGGTCCTGCGGGCGCTGCGGACCGGTCCCCGCGACGTTCTGCTCGCCGTCTCACCCACGTATGTCGGCGTCACGGGCGCCGCTCGCCTCGTCGACATGCCCGTCCTGGAGGTCCGGGAGGGACCGTACGGCATCGACCTCGCCCACCTGGAAGAGGTCGTCCGCGACGCCCGCTCCCAGGGCCTGCGCCCCCGCGCGTGCTACCTGATCCCCGACTTCTCCAACCCCTCGGGCGTCAGCATCGACGTGCCGACGCGGCAGACCCTGCTCCACCTTGCCGAGCGCCTCGACCTGCTGCTGCTGGAGGACAACCCGTACGGCTACTTCACCGCCGACGGCGCCCCCCTCCCGACCCTCAAGTCCCTCGACGCCCGAGGCCGCGTCGTCTACCTGGGCTCCTTCGCCAAGACCGGCCTGCCGGGAGCCCGCGTCGGCTATGTCCTGGCCGATCAGCGGGTGACGGCCGCGGACGGTACGAGAGGGCTCCTGGCCGACGAACTGTCCAAGCTGAAGAGCATGCTCACGGTCAACACCTCGCCCATCGCCCAGGCGGTGATCGCCGGAAAGCTCCTCACCCACGACTGCGCCCTGCGCGAGGCCAACGCCCGGGAGATCGCCCTCTACCGGGACAACCGCGACCGCCTGCTGGCGGCACTGGCTCTCCATTTCCCGCCGGACAGCGGTTCGGGCGTCACCTGGAACGTCCCGCACGGCGGCTTCTTCGTCGTCGTCACCGTGCCCTTCCCCGCCGATGACGCGCTGCTGGAGGTCTCGGCCCGCGAGCACGGCGTGCTGTGGACCCCGATGCGCCACTTCGGCAGCGGCCCCGGCACCGAGTACCAACTGCGTCTCTCCCTCAGCTCGGTCACCGGGCCCCGGATCGACGAGGGCGTGCGCCGCCTGGCGTTCCTGATCAGGCAGTCGGCGCGGGCGTGCGCCGGCCCCACGTCATGAGCGCGCGGGCGAAGGACCCGCCCTGACGGGGCGGCCGGCGACGGGCGTGCAGCATGATCGCAGGACGGTATGCACGGACCCCCGTCAGAGGGGCGGGTGATACGTGAGAGGGTCTGAGGCGTGAGTGAGACACCCCCGAACACCCTGCAATACCGCTTCGACGGGCCAGAAGACGCTCCGGTCCTGATCCTGGGTCCCTCACTGGGCACCACCTGGCACATGTGGGACCGCCAGGTCCCCGAGCTGGCCGGGCAGTGGCGCGTCTTCCGGTTCGACCTGCCGGGCCACGGCGGCGCCCCCGCGTACCCGGCGGGCTCGGTCACCGACCTCACCACACGGCTGCTGGCCACCCTCGAAGGGCTCGGCGTGCAGCGCTTCGGCTACGCGGGCTGCGCGCTCGGCGGCGCCGTCGGCATCGAGCTGGCCCTGCGCCACCCCGAGCGACTGGCCTCCCTCGCGCTGATCGCGGCCTCGCCGCGCTTCGGCACGGCCGACGAGTTCCGGCAGCGCGGCGTGATCGTGCGGACGAACGGCCTCGACCCCATCGCCCGGACCGCGCCCGAGCGCTGGTTCACCGGCGGGTTCGCCGCCGCGCAGCCCGCCATCACCGAGTGGGCCGTGCAGATGGTGCGCACCACCGACCCCGGCTGCTACATCGCCGCCTGCGAGGCGCTCGCCTCCTTCGACGTGCGGACCGAGCTCGGCCGTGTCGGCGTACCCACTCTCGTGCTCGTCGGCTCGGACGACCAGGTCACCGGCCCCGCCGAGGCCCGCACCCTGGTCGCGGGCATCCCGGACGCCCGCCTCGCGGTCGTCCCCGGGGCCTCGCACCTGGTGCCGGTGGAGCAGCCCGCCGCCGTCACCGACCTGCTCGTACGGCACTTCTCCACCGCCTGGCAGCCCGCCTTCGAGACCTCCACCGGCCAGACCGCCCTGCCCACCGCCGTCAAGCCGGCCCCCTCCCCGGCCCCGCCGCAGCCGCCGCAGACCGGCCCCGTCGCCGAGATCGCCCCGGTCGCCGTACCGCCGCACGGGCAGGGGCGGCCCGATCCGTACGACGCCGGGATCAAGGTCCGCCGCGAGGTGCTCGGCGACGCCCACGTGGACCGGGCCCTGGCGCAGGCCGACGCGTTCTCGGGGGACTTCCAGGAGTTCATCACGCGCTACGCGTGGGGCGAGATCTGGCACCGCCCCGGACTCGACCGGCGCACCCGCAGCTGCGTCACCCTCACCGCCCTGGTCGCCGGCGGCCACCTGGACGAGCTGGCCTTCCACACCAGAGCCGCCCTGCGCAACGGCCTGACCCCCGACGAGATCAGGGAAGTACTGCTCCAGGCGGCCGTCTACTGCGGCGTGCCGGCGGCGAACAGCGCCTTCAAGGTGGCCCAGCAGGTCATCCGGGAGGAGACCACACCCCAGGAATGAGCCCGGCGGGAGCGCGGGGGCAGGATGGAATCATGAAGCTCACGAAGAAGTCGCACGCCTGCGTCCGTCTGGAGAAGGACGGCCGGACCCTCGTCCTGGACCCGGGCGGGTTCACGGAGGAGGACGCCGCGCTCGGCGCGGACGCGATCCTCGTCACCCACGAGCACCCCGACCACTTCGACGAGTTCCGGCTGCGCGCGGCGATGGAGGACAACCCGGCCGCCGAGATCTGGACGCTGCGGTCGGTCGCGGAGAAGATCTCGTCCGCCTTCCCGGGCCGCGTCCACACCGTCGGCCACGGCGACACGTTCACCGCCGCCGGCTTCGACGTCCAGGTCCACGGCGAACTGCACGCCGTGATCCACCCGGACATCCCGCGCATCACCAACGTCGGCTACCTCCTCGACGGCGGCAAGGTGTTCCACCCCGGCGACGCCCTGACCGTCCCCGACCACCCGGTCGAGACGCTGATGCTCCCCGTCATGGCCCCCTGGAGCAAGATCTCCGAGGTGATCGACTACGTCCGCGAGCTGCGGCCGCAGCGCGCCTACGACATCCACGACGCCCTCCTCACCGACCTGGCCCGCCCGATCTACGACCGCCAGATCGGGCAGCTCGGCGGCTCGGAACACCTGCGGCTGACGCCGGGGGACTCCGCCGAGGTCTGAGGCCCGGCAGGGACCCGGCCGCGTTGTCACACCCTCCGGGTAGGTTGTGAGGCATGCGCATCGCGACCTGGAACGTGAACTCGATCACCGCCCGCCTGCCGAGGCTCCTGGCCTGGCTGGAGAGCAGCGGCACGGACGTGCTGTGCCTCCAGGAGGCCAAGGTCGCCGAGGACCAGTTCCCCGCGGAGCAGCTGCGCGAGCTGGGCTACGAGTCGGCGGTCCACGCCACCGGCCGGTGGAACGGCGTGGCGGTGCTCTCCCGCGTCGGCATCGAGGACGTCGTCAAGGGCCTGCCGGGCGACCCCGGCTTCGACGGCTCGGTGGAGCCGCGCGCCATCTCGGCGACCTGCGGCCCGCTCCGCGTCTGGTCGGTCTACGTGCCGAACGGCCGTGAGGTGGACCACCCCCACTACGCCTACAAGCTGCAGTGGTTCGAGGCCCTCAAGGCCGCCGTCGCCGGTGACGCGGCCGGCAGCCGCCCCTTCGCGGTCATGGGCGACTACAACGTGGCACCGACGGACGACGACGTCTTCGACCGCGCCTTCTTCGAGGGCTCCACGCACGTCACGGCCGCCGAGCGCGCCGCCCTGGCCTCCCTGCGCGAGACCGGCCTGTCGGACGTGGTCCCGCGGCCCCTGAAGTACGAGCACCCGTTCACGTACTGGGACTACCGCCAGCTCTGCTTCCCGAAGAACCGCGGCATGCGCATCGACCTGGTCTACGGCAACCAGCCGTTCGCGCAGGCCGTGAAGGACGCGTACGTGGACCGCGAGGAGCGCAAGGGCAAGGGCGCCTCGGACCACGCCCCGGTCGTGGTGGACCTCGACGTCTAGGGCGCAGTCCGGAGCACGCCGCGGACGGCGGTCCTCAAGGCCCGAGCAGCCGCAGGTCCACCGAGTCCGCCAGGGCCGCCAGACCCGCGTCGCCCGGGTGCAGATGGTCGCCGCTGTCGTAGGCGGGCAGCATCCGGGACGGCCGCTGCGGATCCCGCACCACCGCGTCGAAGTCGAGCACGCCGTCGAAGACCCCGCCGTCCCGGATCCACGCGTTCACGGCCCGGCGCTCGGTGTCCACGGCGGCGGTGCACCGCGCCTCCCCCTCGCAGGGCAGGATCGTCGCGGCGAGCATCCGCACCCCCCGGGCGTGCCCGCGCGCCGCGAGGTCCCGCAGGCCCGCGATCACCCGCCGCGCCGAGGTGTCCCACCGCAGGTCGTTGACGCCCTCGAAGACGACCGCGGTACGCGCCGACGTCTGCGCGAGCACGTCCCGGTCGAACCGGTGCAGGGCGCTCACCCCGGCCGTGTCCGTGGACACCCCGTCGCCGGGGTACCGGTCGGTGACCACCCGGTTGCCGGAGACGCCCTGGTTCAGCACGCCGTAGCGCGGGGCGGTGCTCTGCGCCAGGAGCCGGTTAGCCAGGACGTTCGGCCAGCGCCGGTTCGCGTCCACCGTCGACTTGTCGCCGTCGGTGATCGAGTCCCCGAGCAGCACCACGGACCCGGGGCCGCCGCTCACGTCGACCCCGGCCAGCAGGGGCCAGCTGGTGATCACCGACGTGTACGGGCCGGACGAGCCGTCGGCCGTGTGGTCGCCGGGTTCGCTGACGTACGACCGCTGCTGCGCGAGCCGGTGCACCGGCGCGGCCGCCACCGTGCCGGGCAGGTGGAAGCTCACCAGCAGATCGGTGCCGGCGGGCACGGCGAAGCCGAGAGCGTCGCTGTGGGCCTGCGCCCCGGCCGGGATCTCCACGCCCGCCGCCCCGCCGAAGGACAGCGGCACCGGAGTGCCCCGCGCGGCCGCGCCCGACGCCCGCACGGCCACCGTCGCGCCGCCGATCCGCACGGGCGTCGCCGCGAAGGTGTTGTCGAACCGGACCCGCACCCGGGGACCGCCGGCCGAGGTGTGCACCACCAGCCGCAGCGTGCGGTCCGTCCACGGCCCGACGGCGGCGTAGCCGCCCGTGGACGTCGCCCAGCTGCCCGTCCAGGCCGCCCCGCCGGACCGTACCGAGACGGCGAAGACGTGCAGCCCGGCCGCCTGTGGAAGCCGTACCGAGGCGACCGCGCGCCCCGGTGCCAGCGGTACGGTCACCGCGTAGAGGCGGGCACGCTCGGCGAGTTGCCCGCCGGGGGTGTTGACGTGCGGCAGGGCCACGGCCTTCGTGGCGAGCGGCCCGGTGCGCCAGTCGGGTGCGCTCAGCCGGTAGGCGGAACGCGTGCCGTTCGCGTAGACCACGGTGCCCGCGCCGCCCGCGTCCGCACCGGAGGTGCTCGCCACCAGGAAGGCCAGGGCGTCGCCGTGCCCCGTGACCCGGACGTGCTGCCCGGCGGCGCGGACGTTGTCCGGTTCACCGGGCCGCCGCTTCGGCCAGGTCAGCCGGGCGCCCTGGAGGGTGAGGACGCGACCGGGCGTCCAGCCGGCGGCCGCGAGGTCACGCGCCGACAGGGACGCCCCGGCGCCGTCGAAGTCGGCCTCCCCGGGCCGGCCGTCGTCGCTGACGGCGCTGTTGTCGAACAGCCGCTCCAGCGGCGCCGGCGCGGCGCGTTCGTCCTCGGCGGCCCCCGCCGGCACCGCCGGGACCAGCGACCCGCACAGGGCCAGGACGACCAGGATCCCCCGGACACATCGGCGCACGGCCGACTCCTCCCGCTCATCGAGACACGACGCGACACCACGCAAGGCAGAACCGGTGCGGAAGCCCCGACGACAGCCGGTGGGCGAGACGCACGGTGAAACTAGGGAGACGGCGGGGACTCGTCAACGAGCGCCGCGCGAACAGGGCGTGAACTCGGCCACCGTCCCCGGTCCGCGCGCCCTGTGGTGCATACGGCGGTACGAATGACACGCTGGACGTATGAACATCCCTTTCCTGGGCCACCGGCGCCAGAAGACGGGGTTCCCCGACCCGGCGGGCATCGCGGAACTCCTCGCCGAGTGCGAGCTGCTGCGCTCCCAGGCGTCCCAGGAGGGTGTCCGGCTGGACGACTCGGCGGCCTCCCTGGCGGCGCTCGACCAGCTCGTCCCGCGCTGGCGGGACGACGAGGAGACCCTGACCTGGCTCGGCAACGACGCCGGACTCTACCTGGGCACCGTGATCGTGCGGACCGTGCCCGGCGCCGCCTGGGAGATCAGGTCCGACGGGCAGCCCGTCGTGCGGCTCACCTCCGGCCGGGAGTTCGACGTCGTGGACTGCGGCCACGAGTGGGCCGCGCACGGGGTGCCCGAGCTGTCCCAGCTGTACGCCGAAGTCGCGGAGTCCTGACCGGAGGGCGGAACCTTTGGCCCAAAGCCCGACGTAAATACGGCTAATGATCGAAAAGTGCGTGTCGCCCGACACATCCGATCGGGCCTGGATACGTTGCGGCAACCACGACACAGCTGAGAGTGAGTAGGGCTGAGCATGGCCGTCGATCCGCTGATCGAGCTGCGTGACGTCAACAAGCACTTCGGGAGCCTGCATGTCCTGAGGGACATCAACCTCACCGTCGGCCGGGGAGAGGTGGTCGTGGTCATCGGCCCGTCCGGATCGGGCAAGTCGACCCTGTGCCGGGCCATCAACCGGCTGGAGACCATCGAGTCCGGGCAGATCGTCCTCGACGGGCAGCCGCTGCCGGACGAGGGCAAGGCGCTGGCGCGGCTGCGCGCCGATGTCGGCATGGTCTTCCAGTCGTTCAACCTCTTCGCCCACAAGACCGTCCTGCAGAACGTCTCCCTGGGGCAGGTCAAGGTCCGCGGGCGCGGGAAGGAGGAGGCCGACCGGCGCTCCCGCGAACTCCTCGAGCGGGTCGGCGTCGCCGACCAGGCGGACAAGTACCCCGCACAGCTCTCCGGCGGCCAGCAGCAGCGCGTGGCCATCGCCCGCGCCCTGGCCATGGAGCCCAAGGCGATGCTCTTCGACGAGCCCACCTCGGCGCTCGACCCGGAGATGATCAACGAGGTGCTGGAGGTCATGAAGCAGCTCGCCCGCGAGGGCATGACCATGATCGTCGTCACGCACGAGATGGGCTTCGCCCGCTCGGCCGCCAACCGCGTCGTGTTCATGTCCGACGGCCGGATCGTCGAGGACCGCACGCCGGACGAGTTCTTCACCAACCCCAGCAGCGACCGCGCCAAGGACTTCCTCTCCAAGATCCTCAAGCACTGAACGGCGGGCACCGGAAGGATCGTCGGGCCGGACCTCGACTACGATGTGCCCTTCATCCCAGTCGGAGAGGGGGACTTCGCCGAGGCCGCCGATCCGTTCGGGGTGAGCAGACCGCCCGCCCGGTCCGCGGGGCGTTTCCCGCCGGGTGAGGCCCCCGCGGCACCAGGCCACGGGGGCGGTGGTTCACATCGGCCAGGCCCGTCCGGCGGCAGCCGGAGATCACTGCTCGCGCAGCGGAACCGACACGTATGACGGGTCGTTCGCCGGCGAGGAGAAGGTCAGCTGCGCGCCGGACGGGTTGTGCTCGATGTAGAGCGGGTCGACCGTGTCGACGACCAGGGCGAGGCGATGCCCGGCCGGGACGTCGTAGGCCGTGGAGTACAGCTCCAGGTCGACGCCGAACGGCTTCCCGGGGGTGCGCCCGTGGAAGGTGTACGGCGCGTGGGAGACCAGCTTGCCGAGGCCGAGCGGCCCCACGTCGTACAGGTGGGCGACGAGGGTGCCGCTCTCCTTGGTCGGGGTGAGGGTGGTGTGGAGCCTTGAGGTCCCGCGCACCCGTTGGGCCGTGGCGTACTTCTCCGACTGCCACACGGCGGCCCATCTGCGGGGGAGCAGCGGGATGGAGGCCGTCGGGGGCAGCCGGGCCACCTGGTCGAGGATGCTGGACAGGAGGACGACTCCGCCGTCCGCGCCCGAGTTGACGTTCGCCCGGATGGTCTTCGAACCCGCGAGGGCGATCTTCCGGGTGTCCGCGCCGACCGACTTCCAGTCCGCGTACCCCTCGTAGCCGCCCGCCGCGCGGGACTTGAGCCGGACCGGCTGCTCGCGGTCGATGCCGTTGTCCACGCCCCGCAGATGGTGGTCGAACCAGCGCCGGGTGTCCTTCCACACGTCGTTGGGCAGCCCGAACAGGCCGGTCAGTTCGGCGGTCGCGTGGTCGCCGGGGCGCATCTCCAGCCGCTTGGGGCCGGTCAGCTTCTCGTAGAAGCCGGCGTACTGGTTGGGCGGGAAGATCGAGTCGCCCCAGGCGTTGGCGAGCATGACCGCCGTGCCGTTGTGGTTGATCCGGTCGACGTAGGTCGTAGCGGAACGTTTCTTCCCCCAGGCGACGAGCTCCGGCTCCTTCGCCAGGTTGGAGCTGTAGAAGTCGTCGAAGACCTGGCGGAGTTCGGCGCCCTGGCGGCCCGTGACGACACTCGCGCCGTCCAGCAGGGCCGCCGCCTGGACGTGCTGGGTGCGCCCGGAGTAGATCGAGCCGATCAGGTCGGCCCAGCCGCTCAGCGAGGCGACCGCCTTGACGCGCGGGTCGTGCGCGGCGGTGAGCAGGCTGATGCCGGCGCCGTAGGAGACGCCCGCCATGCCGACGCGCCCGGGGTCGGCGGGGGTGTGCGCGAGCGCCCAGTCGATGACCTTGGAGGCGTCGGTGACGTCGGGCGGGCCCGCCACCTCTATCTCGCCGCCCGACTGCCAGAAGCCGCGCACGTTGTACGTGACGACGACGTACCCGGAGTCGGCGAGCTGCTGGGCCTGGGCGAGGTACTCGATCTGGGGCAGGCCCCAGCTGGTGGGCAGGACGAGCAGGGGGTGGCGCCGGGTGCCGTCGGCGCCGGACGGGGTGACGACGTTGGCCTTGAGGACGGTGCCGCCGTCGCCGGTGATGTCGACGAAACGGACGGGGTTGGGCGCCGCCTGGGCGGTGGGGGCGATCCCGAGGGCGGTTCCGGCGACCAGGGTCGCCGAGACGGCGCCCGCTGCGGTGGTGCGCAGGGCCTTGCGGTGGGGTCCCACGGTCACTCCTCACTCGTGTCACTGCAAAGTGACCGAACGGTAACCTCGACCCTTTACCAGGGGTAACCCGTCGGTAAGTTACGTGCCAGTAACGATCGTTGAGGTGTGGAGGACTTCAGGGGGCGCGGTGGGTGTTGCGTGGAGCCGCCACGGCGGCGGGGGGCGCGGTCTGCGCCGCGCGTGTCACGTCGGCCACCAGTTCGACCACGTCCGGCCCGTACGCCTGCGAGTTGATCACCTTGAGCAGCAGCACGAACGAGCCGTTGCCGTACTTGCGGGTCAGCCGCTCGTGGTTGCGGGCGAGGTACCGGGTGGCGGCCTGGTTGGTGATCGACGTCTGGCCGCAGAAGAGGAACACCGGGCGGATGTCGTGGGTGCGGTCCGCGGTGAGCCGGGCCAGCAGCGCGTACTCCTCCCGGCCGTGCTCCACGCGGTAGCGCTCCGAGCCGACCAGCAACGAGCCCCGGTCCGGACCTGGTTCGGCGTCGACGTTCACGCGCACGCCCGGCAGCAGCGAGGACAGGTGGGCCGCCATGCGCCGGTTGGAGGCCGGGCCGCCGACGCAGAACTCGGTGCGCTCCCCGAAGCCCTGACGGGCCGTGTCGTGCGGGAGGATCTGGGCATGGGCGTTGCAGTCCTTGATGAGTGCGGCGAGTTCCAGCAGCGCGAAGACGTCGTAGCGCATCACCGCGAACTCGGGCCCCGCCGCACCCCGGTTCACCACCAGCAGGGACTCGGAGTTGTCGGGCAGCCCGAAGAACGCCTGCTTGCGGCGCAGCCTGCGTTTCCACAGGTAGGTGCGGGCCACCCAGCCGATCGCGCCGCTCAGGCCCGCCGCTATCACGCCCAGGACGATGTTGCGCACGTCGTCGTTCATGGGCGCGCATGGTAGCGGGCCGGGCGGACACGCGTTCGGCGCGTTCCTGACGGGGCCATGGCGATGAACTAAGCTGCCCGGACTGCCATCGCCTGGAGGTGCGGATGCGTCGTCCTGTCGCACGGAATCTGACGGTCCTGGCGGTCTCGGCCGCCGTGGTGGCTTCGGTGGGGGCGGCGGCGCCACCCGCCGCGCACAGTCCCGGCGGTGACAAGACCCCCCTGGCCGTCGGTTACGGCGGCGCCGTCTCCAGCGTCGACCCGGACGCCTCCGCCGCCGGGATCGAGGTTCTCAGGAAGGGCGGCAACGCCGTCGACGCCGCCGTCGCCACGGCCGCGGCCCTCGGCGTCACCGAGCCCTACTCCGCCGGCATCGGCGGGGGCGGCTACTTCGTCTACTACGACGCCACCTCCCGCACGGTCCGCACCATCGACGGCCGCGAGACCGCCCCGCTGAGCGCCGGCGAGGACCTCTTCGTCGAGAACGGCAGGCCCGTCCCCTTCGCCGAGGCCGTGAGCAGCGGCCTGAGCGTCGGCACGCCCGGCACGCCCGCCACCTGGCAGGCGACCCTCGACCGGTGGGGCAGCAAGCGGCTGGCGAGCGTCCTCAAGCCCGCCGAGCGCCTCGCCCGCGACGGCTTCACGGTCGACGAGACCTTCCGCGCGCAGACGGCCTCCAACGAGACCCGCTTCCGGTACTTCCCGGACACCGCCGAGCTGTTCCTGCCGGGCGGGCGGCTGCCCGTCGTCGGCTCCACCTTCAAGAACCCCGATCTCGCCCGGACCTACGCGGAGCTGGCGCGCAAGGGGGTCGGGGAGCTCTACCACGGCCGGCTCGGACGGGAGGTCGTCGAGACGGTCAACAAGCCGCCGGTGGACCCCTCCTCCGGCTGGCACGCGCGCCCCGGCGACCTGTCCGTCCGGGACCTGGCCGCCTACCGCACCAGGCTCCAGGCACCCACCAGGACCTCGTACCGCGGTCTCGGCGTCTACTCCATGGCGCCGTCCTCCTCCGGCGGCACGACGGTCGGCGAGGCGCTCAACATCCTGGAACGCACCGACCTGTCGAAGGCCGACCGGGCGGCCTACCTGCACCGGTTCATCGAGGCGAGCCGGATCGCGTTCGCGGACCGGGGCCGGTGGGTGGGCGACCCCGCGTTCGAGGACGTGCCGACGAAGGAGCTGCTGTCGCAGCGGTTCGCCGACTCGCGCGCCTGCCTCATCAGGGACGACGCCGTGCTCACGAGTCCCGTGGCGCCGGGTGATCCGCGCGACCCGAAGGCGTGCGACGCCGGCGGCACGGCCGCTCCCACGACGTACGAGGGCGACAGCACCACGCACCTGACCGTCGCCGACAAGTGGGGCAACGTCGTCTCCTACACCCTCACCATCGAGCAGACCGGCGGCAGCGGCATCACCGTGCCGGGCCGGGGGTTCATCCTCAACAACGAGCTGACCGACTTCTCCTTCGCCCCGGCCAACCCGGCCGTGCACGACCCGAACCTGCCCGGGCCGGGCAAGCGGCCCCGGTCGTCCATGTCGCCGACGATCGTGCTCGACCGGCACGGCAAGCCGGTGGTGGCCCTGGGATCACCGGGCGGCGCGACGATCATCACGACCGTGCTGCAGACGCTCACCGGGTTCCTCGACCGGGGGCTGCCGCTCGTCGACGCGATCGCCGCGCCCCGGGCCAGCCAGCGCAACGCCGCGCAGACGGAGCTGGAACCGGGGCTCGACGGTGACGTGAGGCGGCGGTTGGAGGCGATCGGGCACTCGTTCAGGGCCAACCCGGAGATCGGCGCGGCCACCGGGGTGCAGCGGCTGCCGGGCGGGAAGTGGCTGGCAGCCGCGGAGACCGTGCGGCGGGGCGGCGGGTCGGCGATGGTGGTGCGGCCCGCGCGGTGAGCGCCGGGCGCGGATCGGCGGGGGCCGGTCGCGCGGTTCCCCGCGCCCCTAACGGGGCGCGGTGCTGAACGCGAGCCGGCCGTCCTGCACGTCCACGGTCACCCGGCCGCCCTCCGCGACGCTGCCGTCCAGCAGCAGGCGGGACAGTTCGTTGTCCACCTCGCGCTGGATGGTGCGGCGCAGGGGGCGGGCGCCGTACTCCGGCTGGTAGCCGTGGTCGGCCAGCCACTCCACCGCGCGGTCGGTGAAGTCGACCGTGACGCCCTTGCCGCGGACCAGGGAACGGGTGCGGTCCAGCAGCAGGTCGGTGATCCGGCGCAGCTGCTGGGTGGTGAGCTGGCGGAAGACGACGATCTCGTCGATGCGGTTGAGGAACTCCGGGCGGAAGTGCTCCCGCAGGGGGCGCAGGATCTGCTCGCGGCGGGCCTCCTCGTCCGCGTCGGCGCCGCCCGACGCGAAGCCCACGGACGCGCCGCGGCGGGTGATCGCCTCGGAGCCCAGGTTGCTGGTCATGACGATGACCGTGTTGGCGAAGTCCACCGTCCGGCCCTGGGAGTCGGTCAGCCGGCCGTCGTCCAGCACTTGGAGCAGGATGTTGAAGACGTCCGGGTGGGCCTTCTCCACCTCGTCCAGCAGGAGCAGCGAGTACGGGTGGCGGCGGACGACCTCGGTGAGCTGGCCCGCCTCCTCGTGCCCGACGTAGCCGGGCGGGGCGCCGACCAGGCGGCTGACGGTGTGCCGCTCCTGGTACTCGCTCATGTCGAGGCGGACCATGCGGTCCTCGCTGCCGAACAGGGCCTCCGCGAGCGCCCGGGCCAGCTCGGTCTTGCCGACGCCCGTCGGGCCCAGGAACAGGAAGCTGCCGATCGGGCGGTCGGGGGCGGCGAGCCCGGCGCGGGAGCGCAGCACCGCGTCGGCGACGACCCGGACGGCCTCGTCCTGGCCGACGACCCGCTCGTGCAGGTGCTCCTCCAGGCCCAGCAGGCGGTCCTTCTCCTCCTGCGTGAGGCTGCTGACCGGGATGCCCGTCTGGCGGGACACCACCTCGGCGATCGCCTCGGCACCGACCACCAGGTCCTGGCCCTCGTCGACCTCGCCGTCACCGCCGGCGTCGGTGATCCGCTGCTTGACGTCCAGGATCCGGTCGCGCAACTGGGTGGCCTGCTCGTACTGCTCGTCCGCGACCGCCTGGTCCTTGTCCCGGACCAGCTGCTCCAGCTCCCGCTCCAGGGCCCGCACGTCCGTGCCCTTGGTCCGGGCCCGCAGCCGCACCCGGGCACCGGCCTGGTCGATCAGGTCGATCGCCTTGTCGGGCAGGCGGCGGTCGGTGAGGTAGCGGTCGGACAGCTCCACGGCCGCGACCAGGGCCTCGTCGGTGTAGCGGACCTGGTGGTGGGCCTCGTAGCGGTCCTGCAGACCGCGCAGGATCTCGATCGCGTCGGCGGGGGTGGGCTCCGGCACCATGATCGGCTGGAAGCGGCGGGCCAGCGCCGCGTCCTTCTCGATCCGGCGGTACTCCTCCAGGGTGGTGGCGCCCACGATGTGCAGCTCGCCCCGGGCGAGGGCGGGCTTGAGGATGTTGCCCGCGTCCATGGAGCTGCCGTCGCCGCCCCCGGCACCGGCGCCGACGACCGTGTGCAGCTCGTCGATGAAGATGATCAGCTGGTCGGAGTGGGCGCGGATCTCGCCGACGATGTTGTTCATCCGCTCCTCGAAGTCACCCCGGTAGCGGGTGCCCGCGACCACGCCCGTCAGGTCCAGGGCGACCACCCGGCGGCCGGTCAGCACGTCGGGCACGTCCCCCTCGGAGATGCGCTGGGCCAGGCCCTCCACGATGGCGGTCTTGCCGACGCCCGCGTCCCCGATCAGCACGGGGTTGTTCTTGCCGCGCCGGGAGAGGACCTCGACGGTCTGCTCGATCTCCTCGTCCCGGCCGATCACCGGGTCGATCCGGCCCTGCCGGGCCAGGTCGGTGAGGTCGCGGCCGTACTTGTCGAGGGTCGGCGTGTTGGTCGCGCGCGGCCGTTCGGCCTGGGGTGCCTCCGGTGCCTCGGGCGGACTGGAGGGCGCGAAGCGGGCCGCGTTGAGGATGTGCCCGGCCGCCGAGTCGGGGTTCGAGGCCAGCGCGCTGAGCACGTGCTCCGGGCCGATGTAGCCGTAGCCGCGGGCCCGGGCCATGTCGTGCGCGTCCAGCAGGGCACGCTTGGCGGCCGGGGTGAGGGAGAGCGCGGTCGGCGGCGGCGCGTCGTCCGGGGAGTGCTGGGCCGGGCCCGACCGTTCGTCGATCTGGGAGGCCAGCGAGTCCGGGTTCGCGCCGGCCTTGCTCAGCAGGGTCCGGGTGGGTTCCGTCGCGAGCGCCGCCCGCAGCAGGTGCTGCGTGTCCAGGTCCCGGCTGCCGTGCTCGGCGGCGTACTGCGCGGCACCGCGGACGAGCTCCCGGGCCGGCTGGCTGAGCAGCCGGCCGAGATCGATCTGCCGGGGACCGGGACGCGGTCCGCCGAAGAAGCGTGCGAGGAATTCTCCGAAGGGGTCCGAGCCGTAGCCCTCCGGGCTGCTGAAGCCGCTGCTCATGGGCCTTCCGTTCCCGGCGTCCCCGGCGCCCGGGCGGGGGACGCCCTCGCTGGTCGACGTGCCGGGGTCGGGTAACCCGGGTGGCAGCCCGTTACACCTGGGGCGCGCTCGTAGAACACCTTCGCACGATCGCCGACAAGGGGCACCTTCGGGGCATAACCGGATGAACCCGGTCGATATCAGCGTGCGGTCAGGATCCTCGGGCCCGCGTCCGTGATCGCCACCGTGTGCTCGGCGTGGGCCGCGCGGGAGCCGTCGTTCGTCTTCAGGGTCCAGCCGTCGGGCGCCGCGTGGTAGTCGTCCGTGCCGCCCGCGACGACCATGGGCTCGATCGCCAGCACCATGCCGTGCCGCAGGCGCATGCCGCGTCCGGGCCGTCCCTCGTTCGGCACGCCCGGGTCCTCGTGCATCCGGCGCCCGATGCCGTGGCCGCCGAAGCCGTCGGGGATGCCGTAGCCGGCGGAGCGGCAGACCGTGCCGATCGCGTGGGCGATGTCGCCGATGCGGTTGCCGACGACGGCCGCCTCGATGCCGGCGGCGAGCGCCCGCTCGGCCGTCTCGATCAGGCGCAGGTCGCCCGGGCGCGGGGTGCCCACGACGAAGCTGAGCGCCGAGTCGCCGACCCAGCCGCCCAGTTCGGCGCCGAAGTCGATGGACACGAGGTCGCCGTCGCGCAGCCGGTACCGGGTCGGGATGCCGTGCACGATCGCGTCGTTGACCGAGACACACAGGACGGCCGGGAACGGGGTCGGCGCGAAGGACGGCCGGTAGCCGAGGAAGGGGGAGGACGCGCCCGCCTCTCGCAGCACGTCGTGCGCCACCTCGTCCAGTTCCAGCAGGGAAACGCCCACGTCGGCGGCCTTCCGGGCGGCCGTCAGCGCGCGGGCGACGACCTGGCCCGCCTCGTACATGGCGTCGATCGATGTGTCTGTCTTCAGCTCCACCATGCCAATTACTATACCGGTATTAGAATGGTGGCATGGTGCGCACCCCTCTCACCCCCGAAGAGCGCGAACGCGGCGAGCGGCTGGGCAGGCTGCTGCGTGAGGCGCGTGGCGACCGGAGCATGGCCGAGGTCGCGGCGAGCGCGGGCATCTCCGCGGAGACCCTCCGGAAGATCGAGACCGGACGGGCCCCGACCCCGGCCTTCTTCACGGTGGCCGCGCTGGCCGGCGTACTGGGTCTGTCGATGGACGAACTCGCCGGGCAGTGCGTCCTCGTGCCGCTCTGACCGGCCCCCGGAGAAGCCCGCTCCGCGGGTGAAAACTCCCCGTAGCACCGCTGTAACACGACTGGTGTTGCCTACGGGGCGGAGTGCTCCGGTCGGGCGGGAGTTGAGCGATGGCGGCGGATCGACTCCCGGCCGGGGTGCGGGAGTTCGCGAACTACCTGGACGGTCTCCTGGCGCGCCTCGACCCGTCCGGCGGCTGGTGCGCGGTGTTCTGGCAGCGGGATCCGGAGGGCATGCGGGCCTGCCTCGACGGGCGCGAGACGCCCCCCTGGGACGTGGTGGAGTCCCTGCTGGCCGACCTCGCCGTGCGGTACGGGCCGGGGAGCACCGGCCCGGAGACCGAACACGCCCGCGTCCTGCACGCCGCGGCCCTGGCCGCGTACGACACCCGGCCGGGCGTCCGCGACTCCCTCGCCGACCGCCTCGACGCCATGCTCCGCGAGCAGCAGTACGCGGCGGAACGCCAGGCCGCCCTGTCCCGCCAGCTGACCTCGGCCACCACCCCCGACCAGGCGGACGCCCTCCGCGTGGACCTGGCCTGGGCACGCGACGACCACGCACGCGCGACCGCACGCTGTGCGGAACTGCGGGCCCGGATGGCCCACGCCGACCGGCACGAGCGGGGAGCGGCCGCGGGGGAGTCCGGTGAGGCGGCCACTCCGCGCGGCGCCGGCGAGACCGGGCAGGACCGTGGGGGTGGTGGCGGGACGGCGGCCGTGCCCGCCCGGCAGGCCGGGCACGGCGAGACCACGCGCGGCTGGTCGGCGCCGGGCGACGGTGGCGGTAGGCCGTCGGTTCCCGACGGTCCTCATGGTGCCGTGGGGTCTTCGACGACACCGGGTCGGGGGGTGGCGCAGGGGGCCGGCGCGGGGAGTGCGGTCCGGTATGACGCGGGTGAGGGCGGGGGTGCGTCGGCGGTTGCCCGTGGTTCGTCCCGGCGTGGCCCGTCCGGCGCCCCGGCCCCCACCCCGGCCGCCCCAACTCCGACCGCCCCCTCCGCCGCCCCCACCCCCTCCGCCGCCCCCACCCCGGCCCCTCCTCCCGCGCCCTCCCCGGCGCAGGCGCAGAGCAGGACCCCGTCGCCCTCCGCCCCCAGGCTCCGCAGGCGCCGGCGCGGCAGTGCCCGGTTCGCCGGGGTCGTCGACGAGGACGACGTGCCCGTCGTGACGCCCGCCGCCGTGCCCGTGCTGCCCCTGCCCGGTGCCCCGGTCGCCGGGGGCGGTCCCCGGGGCGCCCGTTTCGCCGGGGCCGCCGAAGAGACGGGGGACGGGCGCGCGGTGGGGGAGGGGACCGCCGCCGGGGACGCCGACCGGGACGAGGTCGCCAGGGTCGTCGAGACGCTGGCGTGGCTGCGGGGCGAGGGGCGCAGCGGGGAGGCGCACGCCCTGCTCGTCGAGGCGGCCTCCTGGCAACCGGCCCGGTTCCCGCTGCTCGCCGAGCGGCTGCACCGCGCCGGGCTGGACGCCGACTGGCAGACCTTGCTCTGGGAGGCGGCCTCGCTGCCCGCCGGGCAACTGGTCGCCGCCGCCGACGCCCTGGCCGCGGCGGGACGCGAGAGCGACGCGCGGCAGATGCTGCGGCAGGGCGTCGCCCGCCCGCCGGACGAGATCGGCCGGGCTGTCCTCGCGCTGGCCGGCGAAGGGCGCCGGCGTGAGGTGCGCGTGCTGCTCGACGCCTACGTCAGGGTCCGCACCCCCGAGGAGGCCGCCCGCAGCGTCGGGCCCGACCCGCGGCGTCTCGTACCGCTGCTGCTGGAGGCCGCCGCGGCTGTGTCGGACGAGCGCCGCTGGGACCTCGTGCACGCCCTGCGGGTCGCCGGGCACCACGCCTGACCGGCGAAACCGTGGCTCCGGCGACTCACCCACAGGAGTGCGAATCGCGCGATGCCCCGCGGGTTGGCGACGATGGTCTTGGCAAGCCCGGGCGGGAGGCTTACGTTCGTGGCTCTACGGCCCGCTTCTACGGGCGTAGAGGCGCAGACGTCGCGTCGAAGGAGCAGCTCATGCCCAACGTCGTACGTGCCGCCCTGGTCCAGGCCACCTGGACCGGCGACACCGAGTCCATGGTGGCGAAACACGAGGAGCACGCCCGCGAGGCGGCCCGCCGGGGCGCGAGGATCATCGGGTCTAGGAAGTCTTCAACAGCCCCTACTTCTGTCAGGTCGAGGAGCCGGAGCACTACCGCTGGGCCGAGCCCGTCCCCGACGGGCCCACGGTCCGGCGGATGCGGGCGCTCGCCCGCGAGACCGGCATGGTGATCGTCGCGCCGGTGTTCGAGGCCGAGCAGCCCGGCTTCTACTACAACACCGCGGCCGTGATCGACGCCGACGGCAGCTACCTCGGCAAGTACCGCAAGCACCACATCCCGCAGCTGAAGGGCTTCCGCGAGAAGTTCTACTTCAAGCCCGGCAACCTCGGCTGGCCCGTCTTCGACACGGCGGCCGGCAGGGTCGGCGTGTACATCTGCTACGACCGCCACTTCCCGGAGGGCTGGCGGGAGCTCGGACTGGCCGGGGCCCAGCTGGTCTACAACCCCTCCGCCACGCACCGGAGCCTGTCGGCCCACCTGTGGCGGCTGGAGCAGCCCGCGGCGGCCGTCGCCAACGGCTACTACGTCGCCGCGATCAACCGCGTCGGGCAGGAGGAGTACGGCGACAACGACTTCTACGGCACGAGCTACTTCGTCGACCCGCGCGGGCAGTTCGTGGGAGACGTCGCCAGCGACAGCAAGGAGGAGCTCGTGGTCCGGGACATCGACCTCGACCTCATCGAAGAGGTGCGGCAGACGTGGGCCTTCTACCGCGACCGCCGCCCCGACGCCTACGAAGGGCTGGTGCGGCCGTGACCCACGACCTGCTGGGCCGCCACCGGGCCGTGCTCCCGGACTGGCTCGCCCTGTACTACGAGGAGCCGATCGAGATCACCCACGGCGAGGGCCGCCACGTCTGGGACGCCGAGGGCAACCGCTACCTCGACTTCTTCGGCGGCATCCTCACCACCATGACCGCGCACGCGCTGCCCGAGGTGACCAAGGCGGTGAGCGAGCAGGCCGGGCGGATCATCCACTCCTCGACCCTGTACCTCAACCGCCCGATGGTCGAACTGGCCGAGCGCATCGCCCAGTTGAGCGGCATCCCGGACGCCCGGGTGTTCTTCACCACCTCCGGCACCGAGGCCAACGACACCGCGTTGCTGCTCGCCACGACCTACCGGCGCAGCAACACGATCCTGGCCATGCGCAACAGCTACCACGGCCGCTCCTTCAGCTCCGTCGGCATCACCGGCAACCGCGGCTGGTCCCCGACCTCGCTGTCCCCGCTGCAGACGCTGTACGTGCACGGCGGCGTCCGCACCCGCGGCCCGTACGCCGCCCTGAGCGACGGCGACTTCATCGCGGCCTGCGTGGACGACCTGGCCGACCTGCTCGGCCACACCCGCCCGCCGGCCGCGCTGATCGCCGAGCCCATCCAGGGCGTCGGCGGCTTCACCTCACCGCCCGACGGGCTCTACGCCGCCTTCCGCGAAGTGCTGCACGAGCGCGGCATCCTGTGGATCGCCGACGAGGTGCAGACCGGCTGGGGCCGCACCGGCGAGCACTTCTGGGGCTGGCAGGCCCACGGGCAGCACGGGCCGCCGGACATCATGACCTTCGCCAAGGGCATCGGCAACGGCATGTCCATCGGCGGGGTCGTCGCCCGCTCCGAGATCATGAACTGCCTCGACTCCAACAGCATCTCCACCTTCGGCGGCACCCAGATCACCATGGCGGCGGGCCTCGCCAACCTGAACTACCTGCTGGAGCACGACCTCCAGGGCAACTCCCGGCGCGTCGGCGGCCTGCTCATCGAGCGGCTGCGGGCCGCCGCCGCGCAGGTGCCGGCCGTGCGGGAGGTCCGCGGCCGCGGCCTGATGATCGGCATCGAGATCACCAGGCCCGGCACCGACGAGGCCGACCCGGCGGCCGCGGCGGCCGTCCTGGAGGCGGCCCGCGAGGGCGGCCTGCTGATCGGCAAGGGCGGCGGCCACAACACCAGCGCGCTGCGGGTGGCCCCGCCGCTGTCCCTGAACGTCGCGGAGGCCGAGGAAGGCGCCGCGATCCTCGAGAACGCTCTGAGGAGCATCCTGTAGCGGTGCACTGACACAAGGGAACCTCACATGACCATCACCTCGGCTTCCCTCGAACCGGCCCTGTCGGTCCGGCAGGTCCTCACCCTGGAGCGGGTGCTCGCCGGGGAGCCCGAGGTGGTGGCCGGGGCGAGCCACCTCGACCGGCCCGTGCGGTGGGTGCACGTCGCCGAGGCCGCCGACGTCGGCGTCATGCTCAGGGGCGGCGAGATGGTCCTCACCACCGGCGTGCTGCTCGCCGGCGACGACGACAAGCAGGCGGAGTACGTCCGCTCGCTGCACCGCGCCGAGGCCGCGGCGGTCGTCCTCGGACTCGGCCGGGCCTTCCCCGCGCCGCCGGACGTGATGCGCCGGGCCGCCGAGCGGTGCGGGCTGCCGATGGTCGTCCTGCACCGGCCCTTCCCCTTTGCCGAACTGACCGAGGAGGTCCAGTCCCGGCTGGTGCGGCGCAAGTTCGCCGCCGTCAGCCTCTCCGAGGCCGTCCGCACCGAACTCACCGCCCTCATCACCGCGGGTGCCCCGCTGCAGCGCCTGCTCGACGAGGTCGCCCGGCACAGCGCCTGCCCCGTCGTCGTCACCAACCTCGCCCACCGCGTCCTCGGCACGGCGGGGGAGCGGCCCGCGGTCGACGACGTGCTGCGCGACTGGGAACGCATCGCCCGGCAGGCCTGGGGGCACCGCCCAGGCCTGCCGGGCACGGGGGGAGGCACCCAGGACGACGGCTGGATCCGGGCCGAACTCGGCGGGCGCGGGGAGCGCTGGGGCCGGATCGTGCTGTGCGGTTACCGCGGTGACACCGCCACCGGGCGGCTGCTGGCCGACCGCGCCGCCGAGGCCCTCGTCCTGCACCGCATGCTCGCCGGCGGCGCCACCCGCTCCTGGGAGGAGCAGTCCGCGCAGGGCCTGCTGACCGACCTGGTCAGCGGCGTCGTACCGGCGCGGCAGCTGCTGCCCCGGGCGCGGGCCGCCGGACTGCCGGTCAACCGGCGCACGTTCGTGCCGCTGGTGGTCCGCGACGGCGACCCCGCCCGCCTGGAACGGCTGCTGCGGCTGCTCGGCCTGTCCGGGCTGGTGGCGGAGCTGGCCGACGGAGCCACCGCCGTGCTCCTCAGCGTGGCCCGCGACCAGGACGCGGGCGCCCTCGCCGCGCACTTCGCGACCCGGCTGCGCACGGAGTCCGGGACGGTCCGCACCGTCGTCGCCGCGGCCGACCCGCGGCCCGCCTGGGACGACGTGCCCGCCGGTCTGCGCGAGGCCCGGCACGTCGCGGACGCCGTCGCCGACTCCTCGACGGTCCTCGACCTGCCACCGGTGGTCCGCCTGAAGGACGTCCACCTGCGCGGCCTGATCCGCCTGCTGCGCGACGACCCGCACGTGCAGTCCTTCGCGGAGCGGGAGCTGGACGGGCTGTTGCGCGAGGCGGACGAGGACCTGCTGTCTGTGCTGCGCACCTACCTCGCCACCGGCCGCAACAAGTCCCGTACCGCCCAGCTCCACCACGTCTCCCGGCCGGCCCTCTACCGCCGCCTGGAAGCGATACAGGCCCGGCTCGGCGTCGACCTCGACGACTTCGAGCAGGCCGCCTCGGTGCACATCGCGCTCCTCGCGCACGACGCGCAACAGCAGCGAAACACGCAACCACCTGGGAAAACGGCGGTGAAACATGAGACCGTTCGAGAGTGACACGGTGGCACGCCGCACGTCGCGGGACGTGACACGGTGCCACTCGAAGAGGACGTCCCGGCTTCCTAGGCTCACGGCACACCGAGCGACCGGAGGTCCCGATGAGCCGAGTGATCCGTGCCGCCGTCTTCCAGACCGCCTGGACCGGCGACAAGGAGTCGATGATCCAGGTGCACGAGCGGGCCGCCCGCGACGCCGCCGCGCAGGGCGCCCAAGTCCTCTGCTTCCAGGAGCTGTTCTACGGCCCGTACTTCTGCCAGGTGCAGGACCCCGCCTTCTACGAGTACGCCGAGCGGATCCCCGAGGGCCCGGTCGTCCGCCGCTTCCAGGCCCTCGCCGAGGAACTGGGCCTGGTCCTGGTGCTGCCGATGTACGAGGAGGAGCAGCCCGGCGTCCTCTACAACACCGCCGCCGTCATCGACGCGGACGGCTCCTACCTCGGCAAGTACCGCAAGACCCACATCCCCCAGGTCCGCGGCTTCTGGGAGAAGTTCTACTTCCGCCCGGGCAACAGCGGCTGGCCCGTCTTCGACACCGCGGTCGGCCGGATCGGCGTGTACATCTGCTACGACCGCCACTTCCCCGAGGGCTGGCGCGCCCTGGGCCTCGCGGGCGCCGAGATCGTCTTCAACCCCTCGGCCACCTCCCGGGGCCTGTCCGGCTACCTCTGGCAGCTGGAACAACCGGCGGCGGCCGTGGCCAACGAGTACTTCGTCGGCGCGATCAACCGGGTCGGCGTCGAGGAGTACGGCGACAACGACTTCTACGGCACCTCGTACTTCGTGGACCCGGAGGCCCAGTTCGTCGGCGAGGTGGCCAACGACAAGGAGCCCGAGCTGGTGGTGCGCGACCTGGACATGGCGAAGCTGCGCGAGGTACGCGACCGCTGGCAGTTCTACCGGGACCGGGCGCCCGGGGCCTACGGCCCGCTGACGGCCCCCTAGGGGCGCGGGGCCGTATTCGATATGCGGCTGCCGCCGCGTGCGCGCGACCAGCCACGACGAACCCGCAGGCACCCACAGTGAGGAGCGCCCGATGACCCGAACACTGATCCACGGCGGTCTAGTCATCACAGCTTCCGACGAAGTCCACGCCGACGTCCTGATCGAAGACGGCCGGATCGCCGCCCTGGCCGCGCCCGGAGTCCTCACCGCCGACCGCGCGATCGACGCCACCGGGAAGTACGTCATCCCCGGCGGCGTCGACGCCCACACCCACATGGAGCTCCCCTTCGGCGGCACCTTCGCCTCCGACACCTTCGAGACCGGCACCCGCGCCGCCGCCTGGGGCGGCACCACGACGATCATCGACTTCGCCGTGCAGAGCGTCGGCCACGCCCTGCGCGAGGGCCTCGACGCCTGGCACGCCAAGGCCGAGGGCAACTGCGCCATCGACTACGGCTTCCACATGATCGTCTCCGACGTCAACGAGGACACCCTCAAGGAGATGGACCTGCTGGTCGAGGAGGGCGTCACCTCCTTCAAGCAGTTCATGGCCTACCCGGGTGTCTTCTACAGCGACGACGGCCAGATCCTGCGCGCCATGCAGCGCTCCGCCGACAACGGCGGCCTGATCATGATGCACGCCGAGAACGGCATCGCCATCGACGTCCTGGTCGAACAGGCCCTGGCCCGCGGCGAGACCGACCCGCGCTACCACGGCGAGGTCCGCAAGGCCCTGCTGGAGGCCGAGGCCACCCACCGCGCCATCCGGCTCGCCCAGGTCGCCGGCGCACCCCTCTACGTCGTGCACGTCTCGGCGATGGAGGCCGTCGCCGAACTGGCCCGCGCCCGCGACGAGGGACTGCCCGTCTTCGGCGAGACCTGTCCCCAGTACCTGTTCCTGTCCACCGACAACCTCGCCGAGCCCGATTTCGAGGGCGCCAAGTACGTGTGCAGCACGCCGCTGCGGCCCCGCGAGCACCAGGCCAAGCTCTGGCAGGGCCTGCGCACGAACGACCTCCAAGTGGTCTCCACCGACCACTGCCCCTTCTGCTTCACGGGCCAGAAGGAGCTCGGCCGCGGCGACTTCTCCAAGATCCCCAACGGCCTGCCGGGCGTGGAGAACCGGATGGACCTGCTCCACCAGGCCGTCGTCGACGGGCACATCTCCCGCCGCCGCTGGATCGAGATCGCCTGCGCCACCCCGGCCCGCATGTTCGGCCTCTACCCCAAGAAGGGGACGATCGCGCCGGGCGCCGACGCCGACGTCGTGATCTACGACCCGCACGCCGAGCAGGTCATCTCGGCCGAGACCCACCACATGAACGTGGACTACTCGGCGTACGAGGGCCGGCGGGTCACCGGCCGCGTGGAGACGGTGCTCTCTCGCGGCGTACCGGTCGTCACCGAGCGGGAGTACACCGGACACGCCGGACACGGCGTCTTCACCCCGCGTTCCACCTGTCAGTACCTCGACTAGGAGTGGTGGGCATGGACTTCGGACTCGTCCTGCAGACCGACCCGCCGGCCTCGCGGGTGATCAGCCTGATGAAGCGCGCGGAACGCAACGGCTTCACCCACGGCTGGACCTTCGACTCCGCCGTGCTGTGGCAGGAGCCGTTCGTGATCTACAGCCAGATCCTGGCGAACACCACGAAGCTGAAGGTCGGGCCGATGGTGACCAACCCGGGCACCCGCACCTGGGAGGTCACCGCCTCCACCTTCGCCACCCTCAACGACATGTTCGGCAACCGCACGGTCTGCGGCATCGGCCGCGGCGACTCCGCGATGCGCGTGGCCGGCCGCAAACCCAACACCCTGGCCCGGATCAGCGACGCCATGCGGGTCATCCGGGCCCTCGGCAGCGGCCGGGAGGCCGACCTCGGCGGCGGCAGCGTCGTCAGGTTCCCGTGGATCAGGCCGGGCGCCGAACTGCCCGTGTGGATGGCCGCGTACGGCCCCAAGGCCCTGAAGATGACCGGCGAGGAGGCGGACGGCTTCATCCTCCAGCTGGCCGACCCGTACCTGACCGAGTACATGGTCAAGGCCGTGAAGGACGCGGCCGTCGCCGCCGGACGCGACCCGGCGGAGGTGACCGTCTGCGTGGCCGCCCCCGCCTACGTCACCGAGGACGACTCGCCCGAGGCGCTCGCCCACGCGCGCGAGCAGTGCCGCTGGTTCGGCGGCATGGTCGGCAACCACGTGGCCGACCTGGTCGCCAAGTACGGCGAGCACTCGGCCGCCGTACCCGGCGAACTCACCGCCTACATCAAGGCCCGCGAGGGCTACGACTACTCCCACCACGGCCGCGCCGGAAACCCGGACACCCGGTTCGTGCCCGACGAGATCGTCGACCGGTTCTGCCTGATCGGCCCGGTCGAGCGGCACGTCGAGAAGCTGAACGCACTGCGCGCCCTCGGCGTGGACCAGTTCGCCGTCTACGACATGCACGACGCGCAGGAGGCCGTGATCGACGCCTACGGCTCCCGGGTGATCCCGGCGGTCAACGGCTGACCCTCCCGCACAGCGGCCCTTCCCCACGCACTCCCCCTTCCCCCGGCCCGGGAAGGGGGCGCAGGACGCCCCGGGCGCACCCCCCATCGGCATCACCCGCACGGCCTTTCCCGTCCCACCTCCCTGATTGGCCCGGCCCATGACCGATACCGCTCCCACGGCCACACCCCCGAGCACCCAAGTCACCCTCGCCGACGGCCGGGTGGAGATCGCCCCCGGCGCCCCGGTGCCGAGCGGTCCCTACGCCAACGAGGACCTGCTGCCGGTCCCCGTCGCCCAACGCACCTGGACCACGTACAACTTCTCCGCACTGTGGGTCGGCATGGCCCACAACACGGCCTCCTGGACCCTGGCCTCCGGGCTCATCGCCGTCGGCATGGACTGGAAGCAGGCGGTGTTCACCATCGCCCTCGCCAACGTCATCGTGCTGATACCCATGCTCCTCACCGGGCACGCCGGGCCGAAGTACGGCATACCCTTCCCCGTCTTCGCGCGGGCCTCCTTCGGCATCCGCGGCGCCAACCTGCCCGCCGTGGTACGGGCGCTGGTGGCCTGCGGCTGGTTCGGCATCCAGACCTGGATCGGCGGCGAGGCCATCTACTTCCTGGCCGGGAAGCTCATCGGCGGCGGCTGGACGGACGCCGCGAAGGTCGGCGGCCACGCCTGGACCATGTGGCTGTCGTTCGCGCTCTTCTGGGCGCTGCAGGTCGTCATCATCTACCGGGGCATGGAGACGATCCGCCGCTTCGAGAACTGGGCGGCGCCCTTCGTGCTCATCGGCGCGTTCGTGATGCTGTGGTGGATGAGCGACAAGGCGGGCGGCTTCGGACCGCTGCTGGACCAGCCCTCCAAGCTCGGCTGGGGCGCCGACTTCTGGACGCTGTTCGCCCCCGCCCTCATGGGCATGATCGGCTTCTGGTCCACGCTGTCGCTCAACATCCCCGACTTCACCCGCTACGGCAGGAGCCAGAAGGCCCAGACCTGGGGCCAGGCCCTCGGCCTGCCCACCACCATGACGCTCTTCGCGTTCCTGTCGGTGATGGTCACCTCCGGCTCCCAGGCCGTCTACGGCGAGGCCATCTGGGACCCGGTGCAGCTCGCGGCCAAGACCGACAACACCGTGGGCCTGCTCTTCGCGCTGGTCACCGTCCTGGTGGCGACCCTGTCCGTCAACGTCGCCGCCAACCTCGTCTCACCGGCGTTCGACTTCTCCAACATCGCGCCGCGCCGCGTCAGTTTCCGCGCCGGGGCCCTCGCGACCTGCGTCCTCGGCGTGCTGATCTTCCCGTGGAAGCTGTACTCCGACCCGCAGGGCTACATCTTCACCTGGCTCGGCCTGGTCGGCGGCCTGCTCGGCACCGTCGCCGGCATCCTCATCGCCGACTACTGGATCCTGCGCCGTTCCCGGCTCGACCTGGCCGACCTGTACCGCACGGGCGGCCGCTACTGGTACGAAGGCGGCTGGAACTGGCGGGCCGTCGTCGCCTTCGCGGCCGGTGGTGTCCTCGCCGTCGGCGGCGCGAGCTTCGAGCCGCTGATCGACGGCCGTCCCCTCCCCGCCCTCGCCGGTCTGGCCGACTACGGCTGGGCGGTGGGCCTGGGCACGTCGATGGCGCTGTACCTGCTGCTGATGGCGCCGCGCGGCCGCGCGACCCGCTGAGCCGGGTGACCGCCGCGCCGGGGAGCGCTCAGCCCTTCTCGCTCTCCAGCGCGGCCACCGCCTCCTTCGCCGCCCTGATGGCGCCCTTGTTGATGGTGTCCGTGCCGGGCGCCTTCTTCGACTCGAAGTCGCTGCCGTTGTAGGTGATCGTCACCAGCGCGTTGGACGCCCGGGCGACCACCACGCCCTCCCGGGTCTGCTGCCCGTCCTCGGTGGTGAGGTTCACGACGGAGTACGCGCCGTCCCCCAGACCGGGGACGGCCCCGCCGCCGCTCCTGCGCTCCAGCTGCTCCCGGTACGACTTCTCGGCGGCCTCGTCCGACGCCATCACCTCGTAGGACACGTCGAGCCAGCGGTAGTCGTACCCCTTGAGGGCGTTCCACGAACAGGTCCGGCGCAGTGTCGAGTCCGTGGAGGGGATCTCCTTGCCGGCGGTCCTGGCGCCCGGGACCAGCGACTCGACGGTCTTCTCGGCGATGCTCTCGCAGGGGGCCGGTGCCGCCGCGTACGTCTTGGGCGCCGTGGACGTCGAGGGAGCGGAGGCGGACTGGGTCTCGGTCTTCTCCTCAACCGGCCTGTGCTCGGCGGCCGTCGGCGCGGCGAGCGGGCCGGCCGACAGCGCCCAGCCCGCCGCGGCGAGCACGGCCACCGGCGACAGGCGTGCGGTCAGGGCCAGGGGGAGGGGTAGGGAACGCACGGCGCCCTTCTCGTGGGGGAACGGACGGTGCGGAACGGGTCCGCACGGCGGACGGGACGACAGTTTCACACGAGTCCCTGTAGGGCGGAAGTACGAACTCGCAGCGTGGCCGCGCGGTGACGGTGCCGCAGTGCGCACGCGGGTGGTTCGGGCCGGTTGAGCGGCATGTGGCCGGTCTGCGGCCAGTCGCCCGGCATCGGCACACCGGAACCGAAGAGATCGTCAAGACTGCCGGACCCCGGCAGTGTCCCGGCATCCGCCGCCACGCCATAGTGGGGCGGCACCACGCCGGCGGGCCCGCTCAACAGCACCCGGGGGGACTGTTCGACCTGGACCGGGCGAACGCGTCGTCCCCCGGGCTGATGGGCTGCTCGTGCGGTTACGTGCAGCTGTTCGTCCATGGTGACCTGAGACCGCACCGGCTCTCGTGATCTTCGCGGCGCCGTTCCGCCGCAGGGCCCGCGCCTTCTCGTCACCCACGCAGTGAAAGCAGTCCCGTGGCCTTCCTCTTCTTCATGGCGTGCGGTTTCGTCACCGCCGCCCTCGCCGCCCTGTGGGGCAACTGGCGTGACGGATCCGCCGAGCGTGCCCGTGCCGCGGGCAGGGCGGTCGGAGTCCCCGCGGAGGTCTCCTGGCCGGAGGCCGACGGACGGGGCGCCGGGAACCGTCGCGTGCGGGGCGACCTGTGGCTGGCGGCCGACGCCGGCCTGCCGGTCCGCTTCGTGTCGGACTCCGCCGTGCTCACGGTCGCCCCCGGCGGCAGGATCGCAGACGTCGTCCCCTCGCACCGATGGGGTACCACCCGGCTGTCGTTCGGCCCGTGCAGCACCGTCCTCTACGAACTCCCGGGGACCGGCCGCGTCCTGGGGTTCACCGTGCCCCGGCCCGCCGCCGGGACCGTGAGCACGGCGCTCACCGCCCCCGTCAGCGAGGGAAGCCCCCGGCACGCGCAGGAAGACGCCTTGCGCGTTCCCCTCCTGCGGCGGGTACGGGTCCCCCGGGTTGCCGCCGTCCTGCTGAGCTGCGCGCTCGCCCTGGGAATCTTCGGGGCACACACCTTCGCGCTCGGCCGGGAAGTCACCGCACGGGTGACCGGAGTACGCGGCGACTCGTGCCGGGTGACGTGGCAGGATCCGTGGGACGGGAGTCACGACCGGCACGCGAGCGTGGACTGCTACGCGCAGCAGAAGCCGGGGGACACCCTGCGCGTCAGCGCCCGGCCGTGGCCGGTCCGCGGGGAGGCGGCCGATCTGGAGGACTCGCCGTTCATGACGGCTGTCGGCGTCGCCGTCACGGGAGCGGGGGGACTGGCCGGCACCCTGGCGGCGACCGCGGGGTACGCCCGCCGTCTGCGACGGCTGCGCACCCATCTGCGAACCGGTGACGGTCCGTCCGGCACCACGTCCCGGACGCTGGTCGTGCCCTGGTGGAGCTGGGCCGCCGGCACGGTGGGCGTGACGGGTCTGTGCGCGGTGGCGCTCGCGTACGGCTTCGGCCGGCCCGTCGAGGCGGAGGTGACCCGCGTGACCGAGTACGGCTGCGCGGTCACCTGGGCCGACCCCTGGGACGGTGCCCGCCGGACGGCGGAGGTCGACTGCGAGGGAGCCGCCCGCGGTGACAGGCTGGACATCAGCGCGCTGCCGTGGCCCCTGCGGGGCGAGGCGTTCGACCGGGACCTCACCCCGGTGGCCCTGGGCCTGGCCACCTTCCTCGGTGCGGGCATCGCGTCGGCCGGAATCGTCTACCGCACCCGCCGCGCACGGCGAGCGAACGCCCTCGCGGGTCTTAGCGCCCTTCCGCCCGCCGGTGACGCCGGCCGCCCGGCAGCCCGCGCCACGCCCCGGGCCCGGCCCGACGACGTACTGGCGCGGGACCACCTCGCCGCGGTCAGCGCCCTGCTCCTCGCGCGCACGGCCTCCGGCCACGGCGGGAAGCGGCGACCCGCCGAGCCCGGCCCGGGCGCCGGGCCGTGGTGGCGCTCACCGGCCCTGCGCCGCGTGGCGGCGAGATCGGGCATCTCCTGGGGCGCGCTGATCGCCCTGGCCGTGATCGGCGGGTTGTCGGGGGAGTGGTGGCTGACCACGGCCCGGCTCGCCACGGACGCGCCCGTGGCCGCGACCGCGCGGGTCCAGCTGGTCCACAGAGGACTGCCGTCGGAGCCATGGCTGCTGCCGGCCACGGCCGAGATCGGCTTCACGACCGCGAACGGCCGCAGCGTCGTCACCGACATCGCCGTCGCCGGTCCCGTTCCGGCCGAGGGCGCCACCGTGCGCATCGAGTACGCACCCGGCGCTCCGTCCGCCGCGAGGATCCCCGGGGACCCCGGTCTCACCCGCGGACTGTGGGTGAGCGCCACCGCCGCGTCGCTGGCCCTCGGCCGTGCGGTCTGGTGCGCCGTCGCCGCCGGCCGGACGCTGCGCCGGGTGCTGCGCGCCGCCCGCTCGTCACCGGCGGGAACCTTCGACTACCTGGTCCTGCCCGACGGCGAGGAACCGGTGTCCGAGCCGCCCATGCTGCTGCTGTTCGAACCCGGCGCCGACCGGCCGGCCGCGCTGCTGTACGTCGAACCGGGCGCTCTCCACCTGCCGCCGTGGGGCACCGCCCGTCTGCACCGGGCCGCCGGGGACCCGTGGGCCGTGGCCTTCGTCGAGGGGCGGCCGGTATGGCCGACCAGTCCCCTGTTCGACCTCACCGACGAGGAAGAGGCCAAGGACCTGCGGGCGTACGTGGAGGAGCTCGTGCCGCCCGGTGTCATCCCGGCCGTCGAGACTGCCGGGAGAGAATCCCGGGCAGGCGAAAGCCCGGTCACCAACGCCGACAACCGATAGGTGAGGAGCCGTATGTTCACCACCCGCCCGACCCTGCAGGGCACCTTCGGCATGGTCTCCTCCACCCACTGGCTGGCCTCCCAGGCGGCGATGGCCGTGCTGGAGGACGGGGGCAACGCCTGCGACGCGGCCGTCGCGGGCGGCTTCGTGCTGCACGTGGTCGAACCCCACCTCAACGGCCCGGCCGGCGAGGTGCCGATCCTGTTCGCGCCGCCCGGCGGCGACGTGCGGGTGGTGTGCGGGCAGGGCGTCGCACCGGCCGGGGCGACCGTCGGCCACTACCGCGGCCTCGGCCTGGACCTCGTCCCCGGTACCGGGCCGCTCGCCGCCGCCGTGCCCGGCGCCTTCGACGCCTGGATGCTGCTGCTGCGCGACCACGGCACCAAGCCCCTCGACGACGTCCTGAAGTACGCCATCGGGTACGCCGAGCACGGCCACCCGCCCGTGGAGCGCGTCGGCCAGACCGTCGAGACCGTACGGGAGCTCTTCGAGACCGAGTGGACCTCCTCGGCGGAGGTCTACCTGCCCGGCGGCAAGGCACCGCGCCCCGGCGAGCTGTTCCGCAACCCCGCGCTCGCGGCCACCTGGAAGCGCCTGCTCGCGGAGACCGCCGGAGCCGGTGACCGGGAGGCGCGGATCGACGCGGCGCGGCGGGTGTGGCGCACCGGGTTCATCGCCGAGGCCCTGGTCCGGCAGGCCGCCCGCCCCACCCTCGACACCAGCGGCACCCACCACACCGGCACCCTCGCCGCCGACGACCTCGCCGCCTGGTCCGCGACCTGGGAGACACCGGCGACGTACGACTGGAACGGCTGGACCGTGTGCAAGCCCGGCCCCTGGAGCCAGGGCCCGGTCCTGCTGCAGCAGCTCGCCCTGCTCCCGCCCGAGCTGCCCCCGTACGGCTCGGCCGACTACGTCCACCTCCTGGTCGAGGGCTGCAAGCTCGCCATGGCCGACCGGGAGGCCTGGTACGGCGACGCCGCCGGCGTACCGCTCGACGACCTGCTGTCCACCGGGTACAACACCGCCCGCCGGGCCCTCGTCGGCGAGCGGGCCGAGCACGACCTGCGGCCCGGCAGCCCCGGCGGACGCACCCCGCGTCTGAGCGCGCACGCGCGCGTGGCGGCCGCCGCCCAGGAAGGCTTCGACGCGCTCGGCACCGGCGAACCCACGGTCGCGAAGCTCCCGGCCTCGCCCGTGCCCGGCGAACCGGAGATCCTCCCCGACGGCAGCACCCGGGGCGACACCTGCCACCTGGACGTCGTCGACCGCTGGGGCACCATGGTCTCGGCCACGCCCAGCGGCGGCTGGCTCCAGTCCAACCCCGTCGTGCCCGAACTCGGCTTCCCGCTCGGCACCCGGCTGCAGATGACCTGGCTGGAGGAGGGCCTGCCCGCCACTCTCACCCCCGGTCGCCGTCCCCGCACCACGCTCTCCCCGTCGATCGCGCTGCGCGAGGGCGTGCCCGCCGTGGCGTTCGGCACGCCCGGCGGCGACCAGCAGGACCAGTGGCAGCTGCACTTCCTCCTGGCTCTCGCGCTGCGCCCCCAGGCCCGCGGCGGGCCCGACCTGCAAGGCGCGATCGACGCCCCGAACTGGCACAACGACAGCTTCCCCGGCTCCTTCTACCCGCGCGGCATGCGCCCGGGCAGCGTGACGGTGGAAGGCCGCACCGACCCGGCCGTCGTGGCGGAGCTGCGGCGACGCGGCCACGAGGTGACCGTCGGCGCCCCCTGGTCGGAGGGCCGGCTCTGCGCGGTCGCCCGGGACCCGGAGACGGGCGTGCTGTCGGCGGCGGCGAACCCGCGCGGCATGCAGGGGTACGCCGTCGGCCGGTGACCGCGCCCCCGAGCACGCCGGAGTTCACCGCGATGCCACCCGGGGTGCACCCGGCGGGTGGGGATTGTCAGCGGCGCGTGTTGTGATGGAAGGGTGATCGACAGCAACGAAACCATCGAAGAGTTTCTCGGCCGGCACGCCTCCGACGTCGAAGAGACGATCCGCAAGGCGGCCGCCGCGGAGATCCTGCCGCGCTGGCGCCGGCTCGCCGCGCACGAGATCGACCAGAAGGCCGGCCCGCACGACCTGGTGACCGACGCCGACCGCAAGGCCGAGCTGTACCTGACCGAGGAACTGGTCGCCCTGCTGCCCGGCTCGGTCGTGGTGGGCGAGGAGGCGGTCCACGCCAACCCGTCCACCTACGAGGCGATACGCGGCGACGCCCCGGTCTGGATCGTCGACCCGGTCGACGGCACGCGGCAGTTCGTACACGGCGAGGCCGGGTTCTGCACCCTCGTCGCGCTGGCCCTCGGCGGCACCCTCCTCGCCTCCTGGACCTACGCCCCCGCCCGCGACCGGCTCGCCACCGCCCAGCGGGGCAAGGGCGCCTACCTGGACGGCGAGCGGCTGTTCGCCGGCGTTCCCGAGCCGGGACGGGACCTCCGCGTGGCCACCTCCCACCCGGACTACACGACGGACGAGCAGAAGCACGCCCTGCTCGCCCTGCGCACCGAGGGCGTGGCACCGCGCGCGTGCGGGTCGGCCGGCCTGGAGTACCTCGCCATCGCCCGCGGCGAGTCGGACGCCACGGCCTTCTCCTGGGAGGCGGCGTGGGACCACGCGGCCGGTCTGCTCCTCGTCGAGGAGGCGGGCGGCGCCCATCTGACCCTGACCGGCGAGCCGTTCCGGATCACGGGCGGCAACGCCCTGCCGTTCACCGCGGCCCGGGACGCGGCCACGGCCCGCCGGATCGCGGGGCTGCTGGCGGGCGGCGCGTGACGGCGGAGCCGTCGCGCGGTGCGCACCGGCGACGACCCTGCGCGCACGGGCGGGCGGCCACCGTCGCGAACCGGTCGCCCGCTGCGGATGTCCCCCGCGGCCGGTGACGGTCCGTTCCCGGGCATATCCTGATCCCCAGTGGCCGTCGGCTGACGAAGGGGTCCGAAGGTGCCGTCGATGCTCGATGCGGTCGTAGTGGGTGCGGGTCCGAACGGACTGACCGCGGCCGTGGAGCTGGCCCGGCGCGGCTTCTCCGTCGCCGTCTTCGAGGCCAGGGGCACCGTGGGCGGCGGTGCCCGCACCGAGGAGCTCACCCTGCCCGGCTTCCGGCACGACCCGTGCGCCGCGGCCCACCCCCTCGCCGTCAACTCCCCGGCGTTCCGCGCCCTGCCGCTGGAGCGGTACGGCTTGCAGTGGCTCCATGCCGAGCTGCCCATGGCCCACCCCTTCCCCGACGGCTCGGCGGCCGTGCTGTCCCGGTCCGTCGGCGAGACCGCCGCCTCCTTCGGCCCGCGCGACGCCGGGGCCTACCGGCGGCTGGTCGAGCCCTTCCTGCCCAAGTGGGACACGCTCGCCCGGGACTTCATGTCCCTGCCGCTCACGGCGCTGCCGCGCGACCCGGTCACGCTCGCCCGCTTCGGGCTCGCCGGCCTGCCCCCGTCGACCCTGCTGATGCGCCGCTTCCGCGACGAACCGGCCAGGGCGCTGTTCGCCGGGCTCGTCGCCCATGTCATGGCACCGCTCGGCGGGCTCGCCACCGGCGCCGTCGGCCTGGTCTTCGCGCTCGCGGCACACGCCCGCGGCTGGCCGCTCGCCCGCGGTGGCTCCCAGGCGCTCTCCGACGCCCTCGCCGCCCACCTGCGCGACCTCGGCGGCAGCGTCCACACCGACTACGAGGTCAAGCGCCTCGACGACCTGCCGCCCGCCCGGGCCTACGTCTTCGACACCTCGCCCACGGCCCTGGCCCGCATCGCCGGATTCGGCAGCCACTACGCCGGCTACCGCTACGGACCGGGCGTGTTCAAGATCGACTACGCGCTGGACGGGCCCGTGCCGTGGACCGCGAAGGAGGCCCGCGTCGCCGGCACCGTGCAGGTCGGTGCGGACAGCGCGGAGATCGGTGCGGCCCTGCGCGCGGCCGCCCGTGAGGGCAGGGCCCCCGACCGGCCGTTCCTCATCACGACCCAGCCGAGCGTGGTCGACCCGACCCGCGCTCCCGAGGGCAAGCACGTCTTCTGGGCCTACGGGCACGTCCCGCACGGCTGGACGGGCGACCTCACCGACGCCGTCGAACGCCAACTGGAGCGCTTCGCCCCCGGGTTCCGCGACCGCGTCCTGGCCCGCGCCACGGCCGGCCCGCCCGAACTCGCCGCCCGTAACCCCAACTACGTCGGCGGCGACATCGCCACCGGTGCCGCCTCCGGCCTCCAGCTCCTGCTGCGCCCGAAGCTCACCCTGTTCCCGTACCACACGCCCCACCCGGCGGTCTTCATCTGCTCCTCGGCGACCCCGCCGGGCCCGGGCGTGCACGGCATGTCGGGACACAACGCGGCGAAGGCCGTCTGGAAGCGACTGAGGCAGACATGACCACCATCGAAGCGGTCCGGGGCGACATCACGCGCGAGAGCGTCGACGCGATCGTCAACGCGGCCAACTCCTCGCTGCTGGGCGGGGGAGGGGTCGACGGCGCGATCCACCGGCGCGGCGGCCCGGCGATCCTGGAGGCCTGCCGCGAGCTGCGCGCTTCCCGCTACGTCAAGGGCCTGCCCACCGGCCAGGCGGTCGCCACCACCGCCGGGGACCTGGACGCCCGCTGGGTCATCCACACCGTCGGCCCCGTCCACAGCACCACCGAGGACCGTTCCCACCTCCTCGCCTCCTGCTACCGCGAGTCGCTGCGCGTCGCCGACGGACTCGGCGCCCGCACGGTCGCGTTCCCGGCCGTCTCCACCGGCGTCTACGGCTGGCCCATGGACGACGGCGCCCGCATCGCCGTCGAGACGGTCCGGGCGGCGGACACGGCGGTCGAGCGGGTCAGGTTCGTGCTCTTCGACGAGCGGGCCCACGAGGTGTTCGCCGCTCGGCTGCGCTGAGGCACCACTCGGGGCGGTCGCGTCGCCGTCGTACGGATCCGGCCCGAACGGATGGCGGCCCCGACCGCATCGACCTCCCCTGGGCGCGTCCGGCACAGTCCTGGACGAACACGGCCCGCCGGAGTGGCCCCCCACGCGCTCAGGCGTGCCGGCGCACCAGCAGCAGGGCCACGTCGTCGTCCGGCTCCGGACGCAGCGCGCCGAGCAGGTGGTCGCCGGCCCGCTGCAGGTTCGGCGCCGCGTTCCCCACCAGGCGGGTCAGCGTGTCCAGGCCGGTGTCGATCGGCTCCCCCCGCGTCTCCACCAGCCCGTCGGTGTACAGCGCGAGCAGCGAGCCCGGGGCGAGTTCCACCTCGACCGTGCCGAACTCCACGCCGCCCACCCCGAGCGGCACACCGCCGGGCACGTCGACGAGGCGAGCGCTCCCGTCCGCCCTGGCGAGCACGGGCGGCAGGTGACCGGCGCTGGACAGCTCGCACACGCCGCGCCCCAGGTCGCACACGGCGTACACGCACGTGGCGATCGCGTCGCCGAGGGAGCCCGCGATGTCGTCGAGGTGCCGCAGCAGTTCCGCGGGCGGCAGGTCGAGCCGGGCCAGCGCCCGGGTCGCCGTGCTCAGCTGCCCCATGATCGCCGCGGCCTGGACGCCCTTGCCCATCACGTCCCCGACGACGAGTCCCGTGCGCCCCGGTCCCAGCCGCAGTACGTCGTACCAGTCGCCGCCGACCTCGCTGAGGGCCGGGCGGTAGCGGGCGGCGATGTCCAGCCCCTCCTGGGCGGCGGGCGCGGCCGGGAGCAGGCTGCGCTGGAGGGTCAGCGCGGTGCCGCGCTCGCGTCCGTAGAGGCGGGCGTTGTCGATGCAGATCGCGGCGCGGGCGGCGAGTTCGGAGGCGAGCAGCTGGTCCCGTGAGTCGAAGGGGCGTTCGTTGACCGTGCGGTACAGCGAGAGCGTGCCGAGCACCTTGCCCCGGGCCAGCAGCGGCAGCGCCAGGTAGGAGTGGGCACCGGCCTCGTGCAGGGCCTGGGCGGCCCGCGCGTCCCGCGCGAGGCGACGCAGCATCCGGGAGTCCACGTGCTCCACCAGAACGGGGCGGGCGTTGCGCACGCACCGCGTGATGATCCGCGACGAGCCGTAGGTGGCCACCTCGCCCACCGGGTCGGCGGCGTGGATGGCGTCGGTGGGGTAGCCGGCCGCGACGGCCAGGGCCCGGAACTCGGCGGGCGCGCCGCCCGTCACGGGCACGATCGTGCCGTGGGCGACGACGGACTCGAGCACGTCCACGGCGGCCAGGTCCGCCAGCTGCGGCACGACCACGTCGGCCAGCTCCCGGGCGGTCTGCCGCAGGTCCAGAGTGGTCCCGATCCGCACCCCCGCGTCGGCGATCACCGACAGGTGCTGGCGGGCCTGCGCGACCTCGGCGGCGGCCTGCTGGCGCTCGGTGACGTCCAGCACGGCCACGGCGAGACCCAGGACCCGCCCGTCGATGTCCTCGATGCGGTGGTACGACTCCGAGTACGCCCGGTCCTGGGTGGCCCCCGGCGTGCGGCCGACGGTCTGCTGGTCCAGCAGCGGGCGGCCGGTCCGCAGCACGTGCCGCATCCGGGCCTCGATGGCCGCCACGTCCAGACCGGGCAGCACCTCGCCGACCCGGCGCCCCAGCAGGGCCTCCTCGGGCACGTTGTTGATCCGCTCCAGCGCGGGGTTGACCCCCACCCAGCGCAGGTCGTTGTCGAAGACGGCGATGCCGATCGGGGTCTGGTTGACGAGGCTGTGCGAGAGGGCGAGGTCCCGCTCCACCTTCCGCACGGTCGTCGCGTCCGTGGCGAGCCCGAGCAGGTGGGGCTGGCCGTCGGGGTCGAGGAGGCGCATCGTGCGGAACTCCACGGCGCGTGCCGTGCCGTCGCGGTGGCGCAGCGGGAAGACACCGGCCCAGCGTTCGCCCGCGGCGACCTGGGCGAACAGCTCCCGGCCCCGGGTCCGGTCCGCGGGCGCGACCAGCAGCGTGTCGGCGCGCTGCCGCAGGGCCTCCTCGGCGGTCCAGCCGAGCAGCTGTTCGATCTCGGGGCTCCACAGGGCGATGTGCCCGGACGCGTCCAGGACCACGGCGGCGACCTTCAGCAGGTCCAGCAGTCCGCCGGGCGCGCCCGTGACGGCGTCGGGGTCCGAGGTCGCGTAGCCGCTCATGCGAGCCGCTCCTTCCGGCGCGGCAAGAGGTACCGCCGAGATCCGTTCCAGGCCGTCCGATGAGGTCACAGTACGGTTGTCGGAGCGGCACTGTCGCGCCGAAATGACAAAACCCCCCGCCGTGCGGAGCGAAGGAGCAGCGTCTTGAGTGACTGGTCGTTACGCCGACATGTGGCCACCGCGTCGGGAACCGTCCGCTGGGACCGGTTCGGCGACCCCGGCGGCGAACCGGTCGTGCTGCTGCACGGCACGCCCTTCTCCTCCTACGTGTGGCACGAGATCGCTCCCGCGCTGGCCGCCGCCGGGCACCTGGTGCACGTGTGGGACATGGCGGGCTACGGCGCCTCGGAGATGCGATCCGGCCAGGACGTCTCACTGGCCGCCCAGGGCCGCGTCCTCACCGAGCTGCTCGCCCACTGGGGCCTGGACGAGCCGTCCGTCGTCGCGCACGACTTCGGCGGCTGTGTGGCACTGCGCGCCCACCTGCTGCACGGCGCCCGCTACCGGCGGCTCGCCCTGGTCGACGCCGTGGCCCTGAGGCCCTGGGGCACACCCTTCTTCCGGCTGGTGGGCGAGCACGGCCGCGTCTTCGAGCAGCTGCCGCCGGCGTTGCACCGGGCCCTGGTGCGGGAGTACGTCTCGTCGGCCAGCCACCCCGGACTGCGCCCCGCCACGCTGGACGCGCTGGTCGAACCGTGGACGGGAGAGACGGGCCAGGCCGCCTTCTACCGTCAGATCGCGCAGGCCGACCAGCGCCACACCGACGAGATCCAGCCGCTGTACCCGACGCTCGACCTGCCGGTGACGGTCTGCTGGGGTGCCGAGGACACGTGGATCCCCGCCGGCAAGGGGGAGGAGCTGGCCGGGCTCGTCCCGGGTGCCCGGCTGGTACGCGTCCCGGAGGCCGGGCACCTGGTGCCGCTCGACGCGCCCGCCCGGCTGACGAGTGAGCTGCTGAGGTTCCTGGGGAGCTGAACCACCGGGTCCGGTGAGCTGAGCTGTCGGGGGCCCGCGGAGGCGAACCACCAGGACCGCACAAAGTCCGACGCGGTCATTGCTTCGATTGTGTTCGGGTCCTAGGGTGTGCCTGCTCAGCAGTTGCTCCGTCACCGTCAGTTGCCCGGGTCCCCGCAGAACCCCCCGTCGCGGGCGCCCCGTTGAAGGTCCCAGCTGACGTGCCTCAGTCCGTGCAGCACGACCCTGTCGAACCGAGGAAGGCCACGGTATGCCGCACCCGCACCCCTCTCCCGCCGACCGGCCCGCCCACCCCGAGCGGCCGGTCGTCAGCCGTCGCCGCCTGCTGGAGGGCGGAGCCGCCGTGCTCGGCGCGCTGGCGCTGTCCGCGTCGCCGCTCGCGGCGCACGCGGCCGGCCGGCGCCCGGCGGCGGACGGTCCGCCGGAGTGGAACGACGGACTGTCGGTGTACCGCGTGGGCACCGAGCCGCCGCACACCACGCTCATGCCCTACGCGAACCTCACCCAGGCCCTGGCCGGTGACCGCGAGCGCTCGCCGTTCCGGCTGAGCCTGGACGGCACCTGGAAGTTCGCCTACGCCGACCGCCCGGACGACCGCGACCCCGACTTCCACCGCACCGACGTCGACGACTCCGGCTGGGACACCATTCCCGTGCCCTCCGCCTGGCAGCTGCACGGCTACGACTTCCCGATCTACGTCAACATCACCTACCCCTGGTGGGGCCCCAACGGCGGCGGCGAGAACGCCCAGCCGCCGGCCGCCCCCACGCGCTACAACCCCGTCGGCCAGTACCGCCGCACCTTCACCGTCCCCCGCGACTGGCGCGGCCGGCGCACCTTCCTGCACTTCGAAGGCGTCAAGTCCGCCCACTACGTGTGGATCAACGGCGAACTGGTGGGCTACCACGAGGACTCCTACACCTCCGCCGAGTACGACATCACCCGCCACCTCAAGCCGGGCACCAACCAGATCGCCGTGGAGGTGTACCGCTACTCCGACGCGGAGTGGCTGGAGGACCAGGACATGATCCGGCTGAGCGGCATCTTCCGCTCGGTCCACCTCTACTCCACGCCGAACGTGCACCTGCGCGACTTCAAGCTGGACACCCCGCTCGGCGACGGCTACACCTCCGCCGAGCTGAAGGTCACCGCGCACGTGCGCGACTACGGCGGCGAGGGCGGGGGCCGCTACACGGTCGAGACCCAGCTGTACGACGCCCGCGGTCACGCCGTCTGGTCCCGGCCCCTGAGCCGGCCCGTCGAGGTCCCCGACGGCGACGAGGCCACCGCCGCGGCGTCCCGGGCCGTGCCGTCGCCCAGGCTCTGGTCGGCCGAGCACCCGGACCTCTACACGGCCGTGCTGCGGCTGCGCGATCCGTCCGGCAAGGTGGTCGAGACCCTCTCGCACCGGGTCGGCTTCCGCGAGTTCGCGCTGAAGGACGGCCTGATGCGCATCAACGGCAAGCCGGTCTCCTTCCGCGGCACCAACCGCCACGAGATGCACCCCGTCACCGGCTCGGCACTGACCCGGGCGCAGATGATCGAGGACATCACGATCATCAAGCGGCTCAACATCAACAGCGTCCGCACCTCGCACTACCCCAACAACCCGCTGTGGCTCGACCTCGCCGACGAGTACGGCCTGTACCTCGTCGACGAGACCAACCTCGAAACCCACGGCATCCGCGACAGGTACCCCGGCAGCGGCCGGCCCGAGTGGACCGAGGCGTGCGTGGTGCGCGCGCAGAACATGGTCCACCGCGACAAGAACCACGCCTCGGTGGTCATCTGGTCCCTCGGCAACGAGGCGGGCGGCGGCACCACCTTCAACGCCATGCACGACTGGATCCGCTCCTACGACCCCAGCCGGGTCATCCAGTACGAGGGCGACGACCGCCCGGGCATCAGTGACATCCGCTCCGAGATGTACGACAGCCCGCAACGGGTCGAGCAGCGCGCCAAGGACCCGAACGACACCCGCCCCTACGTGATGATCGAGTACTCGCACGGCATGGGGAACTCCAACGGCAACTTCAAGAAGTACTGGGACGTCGTCCGCCGCTACGAGGTCCTCCAGGGCGGCTGGATCTGGGACTTCGCCGACCAGGCCCTGCGCTGGCCCACTCCGGCGCGCAGACTGCTGACCGAGTCGGGTCCGGGCGCGCTGCGTGGCGAGATCATGGCACCGGCCGGCACCTTCGACCGCGACAGGGGCGTCTCCGGCGGCACCGTCTTCCCGCGCGACCCCCGCCTCGACCTCACCGGCTCCCTCACCCTGGAGGCCTGGGTCACCCCGCACATCACCGGCGGACACCAGCCCATCCTCGCCAAGGGCGACACCCAGTACGCCCTGAAACAGACCGAGAGGACACTGGAGTTCTTCATCCACGGCGGCGGCCAGTGGGTCACCGCGAGCTGGGCCCTGCCCGAGGACTGGACCGGCAGGGAGCACCACGTCGCGGGCGTCTTCGACGCCGAGGCGGGCACGCTCACCCTCCACGTCGACGGCCGGGTGCGCGGCACCCGCACCACCACCCGGCGCCCCGGCGTCAACACGGCGCCGCTCTCGCTCGCCACCGATGTCGACAACCCCACCCGGGAGTTCAGCGGTACCGTCCGCCGGGCCCGCGTCTACGCCCGCGCTCTCGGCGCCGCCGAGCTCGCCTCGGACACCCGCGGCCCCGACGACGAGGGCGTGCGCTTCTGGTTCGACGCCGCCACCGCCGGCCTCACCGAGAGGCGCCCGCGCGACAAGACGTTCTACGCCTACGGCGGCGACTGGGGCGACAACCCCAACGACGGCGCCTTCGCCGGAGACGGCATCGTCCTGCCCGACCGCGCCCTCACCGGCAAGTCCGCCGAGGTCAAGCAGATCTACCAGGCGATCAACGTCATCCGCGCCCAGGGCGGCCCCGGCGCCGTCACGCTCGTCAACGAGTACCTCTTCACGCACCTGCGCGAGTTCGACGGACGGTGGTCGCTGATCGCCGACGGCAAGGCGGTCCAGCGCGGCCGGCTGACCCGGGAGCAGCTGGACGTCGCACCGTCGAGCCGCAAGGACATCGAGGTGCCGGTGCGGCTGCCGGCCACGCCCGCGCCCGGCACCGAGTACTTCCTGCAACTCTCCTTCACCACCAGGGAGACCACCCCCTGGGCCAAGGCCGGCTTCGAGGTGGCCAAGCAGCAGATCGCCCTCGACGCGGGCGGCCCGGCCGTGAGACCCGCTCCCCTGCGCAGCGTGCCCGCCCTGCGCCACACCGACGGGGAGAAGACCGTCACGGTCAAGGGCAAGGGCTTCGCGGTCACCGTCGACAAGGCGACCGGCACCCTCACCTCCTTCGAGGCGGGGGGCGAGCGGCTCATCACCTCCGGCCCCGTCCCGAACTTCTGGCGGGCGCCCACCGACAACGACCGGGGCAACGGCCACCACACCCGCAACCAGACGTGGCGCGACGCCGGAGCGAAGCGGACGGTGGCGGACGTCCGCGTCCGGCCGCTGGACGACCGGGCCGTGGAGATCGCCTTCACCGGCACCCTGCCCACCAGCACGGCGTCCACGTTCAGCACCACGTACACGGTCTTCGGCAACGGCGAGATCAAGGTCGACAACACCCTGCACCCGGGCGCGGCCGGCCTGCCGTACATCCCCGAGGTCGGCACCCTGCTGTTCCTCCCGCGCCGCCTGGACCGGCTGCACTACTACGGCCGCGGCCCCGAGGAGAACATGTGGGACCGCAACAACGCCAACGACGTGGGTCTGTACTCCGGGAAGGTCGCCGAGCAGTGGACGCCCTACCTGCGCCCCCAGGAGAACGGCAACAAGACCGACGTCCGCTGGGCCGCCCTGACCGACGCCGCCGGGCGCGGACTGCTCGTCTCGGGTGAGCCCCTGCTGGAGGTCAACGCCTCGCACTTCACGCCCGAGGACCTGTCGGCCGGGGTCCGCCACGACTACCAGCTGACGCCCCGGGACGCGGTCGTCCTGCGCCTCAACCACCGCCAGATGGGCGTGGGCGGCGACGACAGCTGGGGCGCCCACACGCACGACGAGTTCAAGCTGTTCGCCGACCGGGACTACGCCTACACCTACCGGCTGCGTCCGCTGGCGCGCGTGAGCGAGGCGATGCGGGCCTCACGGCGGCCGACCGCCACCGAGTAGGACGGGCGGGCAGACAGCGGCGCCCCCTCACTCGTCGGCGGCGTCGCTGAGGCCCAGGCGCAGGTGCTCCACGTGGTAGACGGCCTGGTCGAGCAGTTCGGCGACATGGTGGTCGTGCAGTGCGTAGACCACCGAACGGCCCCTGCGCTCGCCCACCACCAGGCCCAGGTTGCGCAGCAGCCGCAGCTGGTGCGAGCAGGCCGACTGCTCCATGCCCACCTCGGCCGCCAGCTCCGTGGCCGGCAGCGGCCCCTCGCGCAGGCGCGCCAGGATCAGCAGCCGGGAGGGCGTGGACAGGGCCTGGAGCGTGGTGGCGACCTTCGCGACGTTGTCCGCGTCCAGGCGTACGCGCTGCGCGTCCTGCGCGGGGATGACGGCTCCATGACCCATGACGTCATCGTACCGGGCCGGCACGAACACATGAATGAATCTTCATCTGTCCCGGTGCGCGGCGCCGTGCCACGAGGTCCATGTCGGATTCTCGCCAGACCCGCCCCGACGCGTGCCCGATGCTGGAGGCATGCAGATGGGGATGCACACCGACACCGAGCGCTGCGTGCGCGCCGTCCGGTCCAAGGACGCGCGGTTCGACGGATGGTTCTTCACGGCCGTCCTGACGACCGGCATCTACTGCCGTCCCAGCTGCCCGGTGGTGCCGCCCAAACCGGAGAACATGGTCTTCCACCCCAGCGCGGCCGCCTGCCAGCAGGCCGGATTCCGGGCCTGCAAGCGCTGCCGGCCCGACACCAGCCCCGGCTCCCCGGAGTGGAACCAGCGCGCCGACCTGGTGGCCCGGGCCATGCGGCTGATCGCCGACGGCGTCGTGGACCGCGAGGGCGTGCCCGGGCTCGCCGCCCGGCTCGGCTACAGCACCCGGCAGGTCGAACGCCAGCTCCTCGCCGAACTCGGGGCGGGGCCCCTCGCGCTCGCCCGCGCCCAGCGCGCCCAGACCGCACGGCTGCTCATCGAGACGACGGCCCTGCCGATGGCGCGGATCGCCTTCGCCGCGGGCTTCGCCTCCATCCGCGCCTTCAACGACACGGTCCGCGAGGTCTTCGCCCTCTCCCCGAGCGAGCTGCGCGCCCGGACCCCGAAGCGGCAGGGACCGAGCACGCCAGGCGCGCTCTCCCTGCGGCTGCCGTTCCGCGCCCCGCTCAACCCCGACAACCTCTTCGGCCACCTCGCCGCCACGGCCGTACCCGGCGTGGAGGAGTGGCGCGACGGCTCCTACCGGCGCACCCTGCGCCTGCCCTACGGCCACGGCATCGTCTCCCTCACCCCCGGCCCCGACCACATCGCCTGCCGCCTCACCCTCGGCGACCTGCGCGACCTGCCCGTCGCCATCAGCCGCTGCCGGCGCCTGCTCGACCTGGACGCCGACCCGGTCGCCATCGACGACCAGCTGCGCGCGGACCCCGTCCTGGCACCGCTGGTCGACAAGGCGCCCGGGCGGCGCGTCCCGCGCACGGTCGACGAGGCGGAGTTCGCCGTCCGGGCCGTGCTCGGCCAGCAGGTCTCCACGGCCGCCGCCCGCACCCACGCGGCCCGCCTGGTCAGCGCGCACGGCGAACCGGTCGACGACCCCGAGGGCGGCCTCACCCACCTCTTCCCGGCCCCCGGCGCCCTCGCGGAACTCGACCCGGAAACCCTGGCGATGCCCCGCACCCGCCGCGCCACCTTCACCACCCTGGTCCGCCGGCTCGCCGACGGCGAGCTGCGCCTCGGCGTGGGAAGCGACTGGCCGCGCACCCGCGCCCAGCTCCTGGAGCTGCCCGGCTTCGGCCCCTGGACGGCCGACGTCATCGCCATGCGCGCCCTGGGCGACCCCGACGCCTTCCTCCCCACCGACCTCGGCATCCGCCGCGCCGCCCGGGAGCTCGGCCTGCCGTCCACGCCCGCTGCGCTCACCGCACGCGCGGCGGCCTGGCGCCCCTGGCGCGCCTACGCCGTCCAGTACCTGTGGGCCACCGACAACCACCCGATCAACTTCCTTCCGGTATAGGGACGTCCGATGAAGCAGCACACCGTGACCGACAGCCCCTGCGGCCCCCTCACCCTCGTCGCCGACGACGGCGTCCTGTGCGGCCTCTACATGACCGGCCAGCGCCACCGCCCGCCGGAGGAGACCTTCGGCCCTCGCGACGACACCCTCTTCGCGGAGGCCGAGGAACAGCTGAAGGCGTACTTCGCGGGCGAGCTGCGGGAGTTCACCGTCCCGCTGCGCCTGACCGGCACCCCGTTCCAGCGCCTGGTCTGGGAGGAGCTGCGCCGCATCCCGTACGGCGAGACCCGCACCTACGGCCGGCTGGCCGCCGACCTCGGCAGTCCCACCGCCTCCCGCGCGGTCGGCCTCGCCAACGGCCGCAACCCCATCGGCATCATCGTCCCGTGCCACCGCGTCATCGGCGCGAACGGCGGCCTCACCGGCTACGGCGGCGGCCTGGAACGCAAGCAGCGCCTGCTGGACTTCGAGCGCGGAGCGGCTCTTTTCTGACCGGTCCGGCCATCCCGCCACCTCGGCTCGTCAAGTTTGACTAGGGTGGCTGTCATGCCGGACAAGACGATCCCGGTCCTGCCCTGCCGGACCCTCCAGCCCGTCCTCGACTTCTACACCGCCCTCGGCTTCGAGGTGACGTACGCGCAACGCAGCCCCAATCCGTACGCGGTGGTGGAACGCGGCGCCATCGAACTGCAGTTCTTCGCGATGAAGGACTACGAGCCGGCCGGCTCGTACAGCACCTGCTACGTCCTGACCGACGACGTCGACGGCCTGCACGAGGCGTTCCGGTCCGGGCTCAAGGCGGCGCACGGCAGGATCCCCACCCGGGGACTGCCCCGGCTCGGGCCCTTGAAGGACATGTCCTACGGCGTGCGGCAGTTCCTCATGACCGACCCGGGCGGCAACTGCGTCCGGATCGGACAGCGCACCGGAGCGCACCCCGGCCACGGGCCCGCCCCCGAGGAGACGTTCGCCCGGGCCCTGCACCACGCGTCCCTGCTGGCGGACTCCAAGGCGGACCCGGCGGCGGCCGCGAAGGTCGTCGACCGGGTCCTGGCCCTCACCGGCGAGACACCGACGGACGTACAGCTGGTGCAGCTGCTCGTCCTGCGCGGGGACGTCGCCGGACGGCTCGGGGACGAGGACGGGGCGGACCACTTCCTGACCCGGGCCGCCGCGGTCCGCCTCGGCGACGCCGAGCGCGAGGCGGCCCGGGACGCGCTCAGCCGGCTGGAGGACCTGCGGGCCGGCCCCCGGCCATGAGCCCGCGCAGCAGCGCGGGCAGGGCCGTGCCGATGGGCTCGCGGACGATCTCGTCGGCACGGTCGTCGTACGGCGTCGGCTCGGCGTTGACGATGATCAGCCGGGCACCGTGGTCGGCGGCGACACCGGCGAGACCGGCCGCCGGATGCACCTGAAGGCTCGTGCCGACGGCGACGAAGATGTCACAGGCCTTGCTGACGGCGGCCGCCTCGCCGAGGACGACCGGGTCGAGGCGCTCGCCGAACATCACCGTCGCCGGCTTCAGGATCCCGCCGCACGCCCGGCAGCGCGGATCATCCTCACCGGCCTCGATCCGCGCGAGCGCGTCCTCCATCGGGCCGCGTGCGTGACATCCGGTGCATACGAATTCCCGCGCCGTGCCGTGCAGCTCGAACACCTTGCGGCCGGGCATACCGGCCTGCTGGTGCAGCCCGTCCACGTTCTGCGTGATCACCCGCACCGGCACCCCGGACCGCTCCAGCTCGGCCACCGCCCGGTGCGCGGCGTTCGGCTCGGGGCGCAGCGCGTGGGTCCGCAGCCGCATCCGCCACGACCGGCGGCGGATTGCCGGGTCGCCCATGTAGTACTCGTACGTGACGAGCTTCTCGGCGTCCGGATCCTGCCGCCACAGCCCGTTCGGCCCGCGGTAGTCGGGGATGCCGGAGTCGGTGCTGACACCGGCACCGGTGAGCAGGGCGAGAAGGGGCTTGGCCATGTCAGCGAGGGTAGGCCGCACCCCGGGGCCGCGGCGAGCGGATATCGAACTGAAGGCCGCCGGGCGCGGAACCCGTGTCCCGGGGGGCCGTCAGCCGACCCGGTGGCCGTTCTCCAGCTCCGCCGTGCCCGAGCCGTCCGCCAGGACGTCCAGGCCCGCCAGGACCCGGCGGCCGAGGGCGCCCGGCAGGTACTGGGGCAGCTCCTCGCGCGGGACCAGCCGCCAGGACAGCAGCTCCTCCTCCTGGAGGCGGATCGCCTTCAGGTCGTCCTCGCCGAGCACGCCGCCGTCGTACAGGTACGCCACCAGCGGCGGGCGGCCCGTGCCGTGGACCCAGTCCACCGCCAGCAGCCGGCCGGGCTCCCGGTCCAGGCCGATCTCCTCGGCCGTCTCACGCCGCGCGCCCTGCCGCGGGGTCTCCCCGTCGTCGGACTCGACGGTCCCGCCCGGCAGTGCCCAGCCCTCCCGGTAGTTGGGCTCCACGAGCAGGACCCGCCCCTCGCCGTCCCGGAACAGCGCGGCGGCGCCGGCGAGGACGCGAGGCAGGGACGCGATGTAGGCGGCGTAGTCCGAGGTGCTCATCCCGGCAGGATAGCGGCGCGGCGACTCGGGACCCCCGGGAGCCGGCGGATCAGCCGCCGGCCTCCGCGAGCCGCACCGTCCGCTCCGCCAGTTCGCTGATCCGCACGCCGTCGAAGCCGAACACCGCGCTGCGGACCGTGTCCTCCAGCGGAACCTTCCACTGGTCCGGGATGGCCGCGGCCCCGCCGAACACACCCGCCACGGAGCCCGCGGTCGCGCCGTTGGAGTCGGTGTCCAGACCACCGCGGACGGTCAGCGTGATGGTGCGGGTGAAGTCGCCGTCGCCGTAGAGCAGGCCCGCGGTGAGGACGGCGGCGTTGGGGACGGTGTGGATCCAGCCCAGCCCCGCGGTCTCCTCGGAGACGGTGGTGAGCGTGTCCTCCCAGGACATCCGGGTGTCGTGCAGGGAGGCGACCCGGCGCACCGTGCGGGCGAGGCGGCTGCTCGCCGGGATCACGCTCAGCGCCTCGTCGAGGGCGTGCCGCACGGTGGGCGCGGTGAACGCCGCCGCGATCAGCGCCGCCGCCCACATCGCCCCGTAGACCCCGTTGCCGGTGTGCGAGAGCACCGCGTCGCGCCGGGCCAGCGAGGCGGCCCGGCGCGGCACGCCGGGGCAGGTCCAGCCGTAGACGTCGGCGCGGATGAGGGCACCGATCCACTCCTGGTACGGGTTGTCGTACGTCGCCGTCAGCGGCGGCTTCAGCCCGTTGGCAAGATTGCGGTAGGCGGCCCGCTCGGCCGTGAAGGTCTGCAGGTACGGCAGCCGCAGCAGCCACAGGTCGCCGACCTGCTCGGTGCTGAAGCCGAAGCCGTGGGTCTCCAGCAGGTCCAGGCCCAGGATCGCGTAGTCGACGTCGTCGTCGCGGCAGCTGCCGTGGATGCGGCCGCGGACGCACTGGCGCCATTCCGGACGCAGCTCGTAGCCGTCGTGCTCGCTGATCGGCTCGGGCAGGTAGTCGGTGAGGGGCAGGGCGGCGGCCCGCCGGAGGTAGCGGTCGATGCGGTCGCGGGTCCACACCTCGCCCTGCTCGACGGGCTTGCCCAGCATGTTGCCCGCGATGCGGCCCTGCCAGCCGCCCAGGACGCGGTTCGCCAGCTCTATTTCGGTGCGTGCGGGGGTCATGGTTACGGTCTACCCGTTCCGGGGCGTGGTCCGAGGGCTGGGCAGAGGCTGACGGCCGGGGTGTCCGCCGGTTAGGGTCGCAGCGGCGCGACTGGCCCTGACGTGCGTGAGGGCCCGGAGAGCAAGGGGAGTGCAAGTGGCGGACGCTGCAGTGGGCGGCAACCGAGGGACCCGGCGGGTGCTCGTCGCCGCGGACAAGTTCAAGGGATCCCTGACGGCCGTGGAGGTCGCCGAACGGGTGACGGCAGGGCTGCGCCGGGCCGTGCCGGGCCTTCAGGTCGAGGCGCTGCCCGTGGCCGACGGCGGCGACGGGACCGTGGCCGCGGCGGTCGCGGCCGGGTTCGAGCGCCGGGAGGTACGCGTCGCCGGTCCCCTCGGCGACGAGGTGACGGCGGCGTTCGCGCTGCGCGAGGGCACCGCGGTCGTGGAGATGGCCGAGGCCAGCGGACTGCAGCGGCTGCCGGCCGGGGTGTTCGCCCCGCTCACCGCGTCGACGTACGGCTCGGGCGAGCTGCTCGGGGCCGCCCTGGACGCGGGAGCCCGCACGATCGTCTTCGGGGTCGGCGGCAGCGCCACCACCGACGGCGGTGCCGGAATGCTGTCGGCGCTCGGCGCCCGCTTCCTGGACGCGGACGGAGAGCCGGTGCCCCCGGGCGGCGGCGGTCTGGCCGGACTGGCCTCGGCGGACCTGTCGGGTCTTGACCCGCGTCTCGCCGAGGTCGAACTGGTCCTCGCGAGCGACGTGGACAACCCGCTGACCGGCCCGAAGGGCGCGCCCGCGGTCTACGGGCCGCAGAAGGGCGCCTCACCCGGCGACGTCGAGGTGCTGGACGCGGCCCTCGCGCACTTCGCGAAGGTCCTGGAGGGCGCGGTCGGCCCCAGAGCCGCCGAGTACGCCGCCTCGCCGGGCGCGGGAGCCGCCGGCGGCATCGGCTACGGCGCGCTGCTGCTCGGCGCCCGGTTCCGCCCCGGCATCGAGGTCATGCTCGACGTGCTGGGCTTCGCCCCCGCGCTGGAGCGCGCCGACCTGGTGATCACGGGTGAGGGCTCGCTCGACGAGCAGACCCTGCACGGCAAGGCCCCGGCCGGCGTCGCCGCCGCGGCCCGGGCGGCGGGCAAGGACGTCGTGGCGGTCTGCGGCCGCCTGGCGCTGCCGCCGGAGGTCCTGGGCCGGTCCGGCTTCCGCCGCGCCTACCCGCTGACGGACGCCGAGCCGGACGTGGCGAAGTGCATCGCCCAGGCGGGCCCGATCCTGGAACGGGTCGCGGAACGCATCGGGCGGGACTTCCTGACCTGAGCCGGTGGGTCCGTGTGCCGCACCGGCCGCGAGCACGACGAAGGCCCCGGGCGTTCAGCCCGGGGCCTTCGTCGTCGTTCCGTCGGATCGGAAGCAGCTTCCGCCGTTACGGCAGCTGCGCCGCCCGTGCCTCCCGCCGGTTGTCACGGAAGTTGTTCACCCGCCGGGCCGTCGCGAACAGCGGGATCACCGCCCCCATGACCAGCTGCAGCGCGCACCCCGTCTGCAGCAGCAGCTGCCCGCTGGGCGCGTCGAACGCCCACGCCGCCAGCAGACCCATGCTCAGCACGATCCACGACAGCATCGCCACCGCGAGTCGTCCCCGGGGTTTGGGGTATTCCACACGGGACACCATCAACCACGCGGTCCCCAGGATCGCCAGCAGCGTCGCCACGAAGGGCAGCTCCAGCAGGACGATGGACACGACGGTCAGCGCGCCGAACGGCGACGGCATGCCCTGGAAGGTGCCGTCCTTCACCGTGACGCACGAGAACCGGGCGAGCCGCAGCACCACCGCCAGCAGCACCACGATCGCCCCGACCGCAGCCACCCGCTGGTGCGCGTCGTCCGCGACCATGCCGTACACGAGCACGAAGTACGCCGGTGCCAGGCCGAAGCTGATCAGGTCGGAGAGGTTGTCCAGCTCCGCGCCCATGGGGGAGGAGCGCAGCTTGCGCGCCACCAGCCCGTCGAAGAGGTCGAAGACCGCCGCGCAGAGCATCAGGATGACCGCCGTCGCCGCGCTGTGGCGGGCCATGCCGGTCTCCTGGCTGCCCGTGAGGTGCGGGATCAGGATGCCGGTGGTGGTGAAGTACACCGCCATGAAGCCGCACGTGGCGTTGCCCAGCGTCAGGGTGTCCGCTATCGACAGACGCAGAGAGAGGGGCATCTCCTCTTCTTCGTCGACGTCGTCGGCCTCCGGGACCCAGCCGGCCTTGGTGTCAGGATCAATCACGGTCAATGCGAGTCACCCCAGCCACGGTCTTCTGCCCCACCTCGACCGCGACCTCCACGCCCTCGGGCAGGTAGAGGTCGACCCGCGAGCCGAAGCGGATCAGGCCGATCCGCTCGCCCTGCTCGACCTTGGTGCCCTCGGGCACGTAGGGGACGATGCGGCGGGCGACCGCGCCGGCGATCTGGATCATCTCGATGTCGCCGAGCTCGGTGTCGAAGTGCCAGACGACGCGCTCGTTGTTCTCGCTCTCCTTGTTGAAGGCGGGAACGAAGCCACCGGGGATGTGCTCGACCGACGTCACGGTGCCGGCCAGCGGGGCGCGGTTCACGTGGACGTTGAGCGGGCTCATGAAGATCGCGACGCGGGTGCGGCCGTCCTTCCACGGCATGATGCTCTGCACCACACCGTCGGCGGGCGAGATGACCCGGCCCTGGGCGATCTCGCGCTCGGGGTCGCGGAAGAACCACAGCATTCCCGCCGCGAGCGCGGTGGCGGGAACGGCGACGGCCTTCGCGGCGCCGGAGCGGCGGGCGCGGGCCAGGCTGAGGGCTGCGGTGGCGACGGTCGGAAGGAGCCACGGCGATGCTCCGCGCGCGAGGCGTACGCCGGCCCGGCTGTCGCGAGGTGCAGAGGTTTGGCTGTGGGGCATGGATGACCTTCGTAGCGGATGATGCCGCACTCTGACGGGGGACGGCGGCTTTCCGGCGATCGTAGCGGCTCGGGGCCGTAACTGGGTAAGCCAGGCAGCCGAGTCGGCGGCCGAAGAGTGCTGACGGGGTGTGATCTTCTTCTCCAAGAAAACACCCCGTATCCGGACATTCAGCCCTGGAATCGATACTCCTCGAGCAGGCGCCTGCCGATGATCATTTTCTGGATCTCGGCGGTACCTTCACCGATCAGCAGCATCGGCGCCTCACGGTAGAGGCGTTCGATCTCGTACTCCTTGGAGAAGCCGTAGCCGCCGTGGATCCGGAAGGCGTCCTCCACGACCTCCTTGCAGTATTCGGAAGCGAGATACTTCGCCATACCGGCTTCAAGGTCGTTTCGTTCCCCGGAGTCCTTTTTGCGTGCTGCGTTCACCATCATCGCATGCGCGGCCTCGACCTTGGTAGCCATCTCGGCCAGCTTGAACTGGATCGCCTGGTGCTGGGCGATGGGCTTCCCGAACGTGTGACGCTGCTGGGCGTACTGGACGCCCAGTTCGAACGCACGCTGAGCGACGCCGCAGCCACGCGCCGCCACGTTCACGCGGCCGACTTCGACCCCGTCCATCATCTGGTAGAAACCACGGCCGGTGACCCCGCCGAGCACCCGATCCGCAGGAATCCGCAGGCCATCCATGATGAGTTCGGTGGTGTCGACCCCCTTGTACCCCATCTTGTCGATCTTGCCGGGGATGGTGAGGCCGGGCCGGACCTCGCCGAAGCCGGGCTCCTTCTCGACGAGGAAGGTGGTCATCGACTTGTGCGGCGCGGTGCCCTCGGGGTGACCTTCGTCACTTCGCACCAGAACGGCCACCAGAGAGGAGGTTCCGCCGTTCGTGAGCCACATCTTCTGGCCGTTGAGGACGTACTCGTCGCCGTCCTTGACCGCCTTCGACGTGATCGCCGACACGTCGGAGCCGAGCCCCGGCTCCGACATCGAGAACGCGCCCCGGATGTCACCGGCCGCCATCCTCGGCAGGAAGTGGTCCTTCTGCTCCTGCGTGCCGTGCTGCTTGAGCATGTACGCCACGATGAAGTGGGTGTTGATGATGCCGGACACCGACATCCAGCCGCGGGCGATCTCCTCCACGCAGAGGGCGTAGGTCAGGAGCGACTCGCCCAGACCGCCGTACTCCTCGGGGATCATCAGGCCGAACAGGCCCAACTCCTTCAGCCCGTCGACGATCGCCTGCGGGTACTCGTCGCGGTGCTCCAGCTCCGTGGCGACCGGAATGATCTCCTTGTCCACGAAGTCCCGGACGGTGGACAGGATCTCCTGCTGGACGTCCGTCAGACCGGCGGTCTGGGCGAGTCGCGCCATGACTACTTCTCCTGCTCTCGCAGCTCCGGGCGGCCGGGCTGCTCGCCGCCGCGCTCCTTGATGTAGGTCTCGGTCGGCACCATCACCTTGCGGCGGAACACGCAGACCAGCGTGCCGTCCTGCTTGTAGCCCTTGGTCTCGACGTAGACGATGCCGCGGTCGTCCTTGGACTTCGACGGCCACTTGTCGAGCACCGTCGTCTGCCCGTAGACCGTGTCGCCGTGGAAGGTCGGCGCCACGTGCTTGAGCGACTCGATCTCCAGGTTGGCGATGGCCTTGCCGGAGATGTCCGGCACGGACATGCCGAGCAGCAGGGAGTAGACGTAGTTGCCCACGACGACGTTCTTGCCGAAGTCGGTCGTCTTCTCCGCATAGTTGCTGTCCATGTGGAGCGGGTGGTGGTTCATGGTGAGGAGGCAGAACAGGTGGTCGTCGTACTCCGTGACCGTCTTGCCCGGCCAGTGCTTGTACGTCGCCCCGACCTCGAACTCCTCGTAGGTGCGCCCGAACTGCATCGCGCTCAGCCCTCCGGGATCTCGAACTTGCTGGTGCGCTTCATGCCGGCGGCGCGTCCCTTGCCCGCGATGACCAGGGCCATCTTCCGGCTGGCCTCGTCGATCATCTCGTCGCCGAGCATCGCCGAGCCCTTCTTGCCGCCCGCCTCGGACGTGTAGTACTCGTACGCGTCCAGGATCAGCTCGGCGTGGTCGTAGTCCTCCTGGGACGGCGAGAAGATCTCGTTGGACGCCTCGACCTGGCCCGGGTGCAGCACCCACTTGCCGTCGAAGCCGAGCGCGGCGGCGCGCTGCGCGACCTCGCGGTAGCCCTCGACGTTGCGGATCTGCAGGTAGGGGCCGTCGATCGCCTGGAGGTCGTTGGCGCGGGCCGCCATCAGGATCTTCATCAGGATGTAGTGGTAGGCGTCCGCCGGGTAGCCGGGCGGCTGCTCGCCCACGACCAGCGACTTCATGTTGATGGAGGCCATGAAGTCGGCCGGGCCGAAGATGATGGTCTCCACGCGCTGGGAGGCCTGAGCGATCTCGTTGACGTTGTTCAGGCCCTGGGCGTTCTCGATCTGCGCCTCGATGCCGATGCGGCCGACCTCGAAGCCCATCGTCTTCTCGATCTGCGTCAGCAGCAGGTCCAGGGCGACGATCTGCTGGGCGTCCTGGACCTTCGGGAGCATGATGCAGTCGAGGTTCTGCCCGGCGCCCTCGACGACCGTGACGACGTCGCGGTACGTCCACTCGGTCGTCCAGTCGTTGACCCGGACCACGCGCGTCTTGCCCGTCCAGTCGCCCTCGTTGAGGAACTTGACGATGGTGTGCCGCGCCTCGGGCTTGGCCAGCGGGGCGCAGGCGTCCTCCAGGTCGAGGAAGACCTGGTCGGCGGGGAGGCCCTGGGCCTTCTCCAGGAAGCGCGGGTTCGAGCCCGGTACCGCCAGGCAGGAACGCCGGGGGCGAAGGCGGTTGACCTGCGGAGCAGGGCTGGTCATGCGGGGACCTCCAGGGGGTCGAGCTGGTTCGCTTTCCGGATCTCGTCGACGATGCGGCCGATGATTCCGGTGATGTCGAAGTCCTTCGGGGTGAAGACCGCGGCCACTCCGGCTGCCCTGAGCTGCTCGGCATCACCGTTCGGGATGATGCCACCGGCGATCACCGGTATATCTGTGGCACCGGCCACACGGAGCCGTTCGAGGACGTCCGGCACCAGCTGGGCGTGCGATCCGGAGAGGATGGACAGGCCGACCGCGTGCACGTCCTCGGCGAGGGCCGCGTCCACGATCTGCTCCGGCGTCAGCCGGATGCCCTGGTAGACCACCTCGAAGCCGGCGTCACGGGCGCGCACCGCGATCTGCTCGGCGCCGTTGGAGTGCCCGTCCAGGCCCGGCTTGCCGACCAGGAAGCGCAGCTTGCCCACGCCCAGGTCCTTGGCCGTCAGTTCCACCTTGCGGCGCACCAGGGCCAGCGTGCTGCCCTCCTCGGCGGGCACGGCCACCGGCGCCGAGGACACGCCCGTGGGGGCCCGGAACTCGCCGAACACCTCGCGCAGCGCCCCGGCCCACTCGCCGGTCGTCGCGCCGGCGCGGGCGCACTCCAGGGTGGCCTCCATGAGGTTCTCGGTGCCCCTCGCGGCCTCCTTCAGCCGCTCCAGGGCCTTGCAGGGCCGCGGGTGGTTGAAGGGCGGCTGGTAGCGGCTGTCGCGCCACTGCTGGAGCGCCTCGATGACCCGGGCCTCGACCGCCGGGTCCACCGTCTGGATCGCGGTGTCCAGGTCGGCGGTGAGCGGGTTGGGCTCGGTGCCCTCGAAGATGTTGACGCCGACGATCTTCTCCTGGCCGGACTCGATCCGGCCCCGGCGCTCGGCGTGCGAGGCGACCAGCTGCGACTTGAGGTAGCCGGACTCGACGGCCGCCATCGCGCCGCCCATCTCCTCGATGCGCCCCATCTCGGCGAGCGCCGCCTCGACCAGGCCCTCGACCTTTCCCTCGATGACCTTCGAGCCCTCGAAGATGTCGTCGTACTCCAGCAGGTCGCTCTCGTAGGCCAGCACCTGCTGGATGCGCAGCGACCACTGCTGGTCCCAGGGGCGGGGCAGGCCCAGGGCCTCGTTCCAGGCGGGCAGCTGCACGGCACGCGCGCGTGCGTCCTTGGAGAGGGTCACGGCCAGCATCTCCAGCACGATCCGCTGGACGTTGTTCTCCGGCTGCGCCTCGGTCAGACCCAGGGAGTTGACCTGGACGCCGTAGCGGAAGCGGCGGTGCTTGGGGTTCTCGATGCCGTACCGCTCGCGCGTGACCTTGTCCCAGATGCGGCCGAAGGCGCGCATCTTGCACATCTCCTCGATGAAGCGGACGCCCGCGTTCACGAAGAACGAGATGCGGCCGACGACATCGCCCATGCGCTCCTGCGGCACCTGGCCGGAGTCGCGCACGGCGTCCAGGACGGCGATGGCGGTGGACATCGCGTACGCGATCTCCTGGACCGGCGTGGCGCCCGCCTCCTGCAGGTGGTAGCTGCAGATGTTGATGGGGTTCCACTTCGGCATGTGGGAGACCGTGTACGCGATCATGTCCGTCGTCAGGCGGAGGGAGGGCCCCGGCGGGAAGACGTGCGTGCCGCGGGACAGGTACTCCTTGACGATGTCGTTCTGGGTCGTGCCCTGGAGCTTGGTGATGTCGGCACCCTGCTCCTCGGCGACGACCTGGTAGAGCGCCAGCAGCCACATGGCCGTGGCGTTGATGGTCATCGAGGTGTTCATCTGCTCCAGGGGGATGTCCTGGAACAGCCGGCGCATGTCACCGACGTGCGCGATCGGCACGCCGACCCGGCCCACCTCGCCGCGGGCGAGGACGTGGTCGGAGTCGTAGCCGGTCTGCGTGGGCAGGTCGAACGCCACCGACAGACCCGTCTGGCCCTTGGCGAGGTTGCGCCGGTACAGCTCGTTGGACGCCTCGGCCGTGGAGTGGCCGGCGTACGTGCGCATGAGCCACGGCCGGTCCTTCTCCCGCCTGCCTTCGGCTGGCTGACGCTCAGTCATCTATGGCCTCCGCTGCCTTCAGACGTTCCGGAAGCGGTTGATGGCGTCGATGTGCCGGGCGCGCTTGTCCTGGTCGCGCACGCCCAGGCCCTCCTCGGGGGCCATGCACAGCACGCCGACCTTGCCCTGGTGCAGGTTGCGGTGCACGTCGTAGGCCGCCTGGCCGGTGTCCTCCAGGGAGTACACCTTCGACAGGGTCGGGTGGATCTTGCCCTTCGCGATGAGCCGGTTGGCCTCCCAGGCCTCGCGGTAGTTGGCGAAGTGCGAGCCGATGATCCGCTTGAGGGACATCCACAGGTAGCGGTTGTCGTACTCGTGCATGTAGCCCGAGGTGGAGGCGCAGGTGGTGATGGTGCCGCCCTTGCGGGTGACGAAGACGGACGCGCCGAAGGTCTCGCGGCCGGGGTGCTCGAAGACGATGTCGATGTCCTCGCCGCCGGTGAGCTCGCGGATGCGCTTGCCGAAGCGCTTCCACTCCTTGGGGTCCTGGGTGTTCTCGTCCTTCCAGAACCTGTAGCCCTCGGCGTTGCGGTCGATGATCGCCTCGGCGCCCATGGACCGGCAGATCTCCGCCTTCTGCGGCGAGGAGACGACACAGACCGGGTTGGCGCCGCCGGCCAGCGCGAACTGCGTGGCGTAGCTGCCCAGTCCGCCGCTCGCGCCCCAGATGAGCACGTTGTCGCCCTGCTTCATGCCGGCGCCGTTGCGGGAGACCAGCTGCCGGTAGGCGGTGGAGTTGACCAGGCCGGGGGCGGCGGCCTCCTCCCAGCTGAGGTGGTCGGGCTTGGGCATCAGCTGGTTGGACTTCACCAGCGCGATCTCGGCGAGGCCGCCGAAGTTGGTCTCGAAGCCCCAGATGCGCTGCTCGGGGTCGAGCATCGTGTCGTTGTGGCCGTCCGAGGACTCCAGCTCGACCGACAGGCAGTGCGCGACGACCTCGTCACCGGGCCGCCAGGCGTTGACGCCCGGGCCGGTGCGCAGCACGACGCCCGCGAGGTCGGAGCCGATGATGTGGTACGGCAGGTCGTGGCGCTTGGCCAGCTCGCTGGTGCGGCCGTAGCGCTCCAGGAAGCCGAACGTCGACAGCGGCTCGAAGATCGAGGTCCACACCGAGTTGTAGTTGACCGAGGAGGCCATGACGGCCACCAGGGCCTCGCCCGGGCCGAGCTCGGGCAGCGGCACCTCGTCCAGGTGGATCGACTTGCGGGGGTCCTTGTCGCGCGTGGCGAGCCCGGCGAACATCTCCGTCTCGTCCTTGTGCACGGTGATCGCGCGGTACGACTCGGGGAGCGGGAGGGCGGCGAAGTCCTCCGACGTGGAGTCGGGCGACTGGATCGCGGCCAGGATGTCCTTCACGGTCACGGTGTTGCCTCCGGCGGTGAGCGCCCTGAGGGAGGGGCGCCGATGGGTACGTCGGTGCTGCTGAGGGTCGAGGGTGTGCCGTCGGTTCGGCGGTGGTGCTGTTCGGCAGCGCTGGTGGCGCGGGAGGTGCCTGTGACGCAGGCGTCCGGGGCGGACGGGCGCGGAGCCCGTTGGGACGTCGCCCGGACCCCCTCAACGTATGACACCGCGTGTCACCCCGCAAGGCACTGAGTGCCAGAACTTGCTCTCAGATGAAATCTTTGCGTAACAGATGAGCGATGATCGATCGAACGGGCTCGCCGAGGCCCTGCAAAACGGCTCCTGACATGCCAAAACGGCCACCCCGTGGGGTGGCCGTCATCACAGCGGCGGCAGCGCGGAGGGCGCCGCTCAGCGCTCCTTGAGCGCCTGCTCGATCGTGCGCATGACCTCGTCGAGGGGGGCGTCGGTGCGGGCGACCGTGACCAGCACCTCGCCCTGAGCCGAGGCCGCGGCCGGCTGCGGCTCCGCCGAACGCCCGGCGCCGATCCCGGTGCCGAACGTCCTGCGCACGATCGCGAAGGCGTGGTCGAGCTGCGCCTCCACGTCACCCTGCCCGCCGGCCCGCAGCCAGCGCCGCAGGACGTGGTTGTGGGCGGTGACGACCGCGGACGCGGCGACCTCCGCCAGCAGCGGGTCGTCGTTGGCGTCGTCGGCGTGCGCGCGCTCGTCGAAGTGGCCGAGGAGGTAGCGGGTGAACAGGCGCTCGTAGCGGGCCACCGACGCGATCTCCGCCTCGCGCAGGGTGGGCACCTCGCGCGTCAGCTTGTAGCGGGCGACCGAGATCTCCGGCCGCGCCGCGTACATCCGCATGACCTCCTTGATGCCGCGGCACACCGTGTCGAGCGGATGCTCGTGCGCCGGCGCCGCGTTGAGCACCGCCTCGGCGCGGATCAGGGTGTCGTCGTGGTCGGGGAAGATCGCCTCTTCCTTGGAGCGGAAGTGGCGGAAGAAGGTGCGGCGGGCGACCCCGGCCTGGGCCGCGATCTCGTCGACGGTGGTCGCCTCGTACCCCTTGGTCGCGAACAGCTCCATCGCGGCGGCCGCCAGTTCCCGGCGCATCTTGAGCCGCTGGGCGGCGGCACGGGAGCCTGCGGCACTTTCCGGCGCGTCGGCCGTAGCGGGTGTACGTGAGGACTTGGCGGGCTGGGACATGCCCTGAACGTACTGCATGTGCGCAGCTCGGTGCGCATGAGCCGGTTCCCCGCCCCGGCCGGAGGGGGGCGGGAACCGGTCCGGGCCGAGCAGGCCGCCCCACTCGGAGCCGGACCGGAACCAGTCGCCGGGACGCTCAGCGCTTGGCATATTCGCGGAAGCCACGGCCGGTCTTGCGGCCGAGGCAGCCCGCGGCCACCAGATGCTCCAGCAGCGGCGCCGGGGCGAGGCCCGGGTCGCGGAACTCGCGGTGCAGGACCTTCTCGATGGCGAGCGAGACGTCGAGCCCGACGACGTCCAGCAGCTCGAACGGGCCCATCGGGTAGCCGCCGCCCAGCTTCATCGCCGCGTCGATGTCGTCGAGCGAGGCGTAGTGCTCCTGGACCATCTTGACCGCGTTGTTGAGGTACGGGAACAGCAGCGCGTTCACGATGAACCCGGCCCGGTCCCCGCAGTCCACCGCGTGCTTGCGGATCCGCCCGCACACCTCGCGGACCGTGGCGTGGACGTCGTCGGCGGTCAGCACCGTGCGGACGACCTCGACCAGCTTCATGGCCGGCGCCGGGTTGAAGAAGTGCATGCCGATCACGTCCTGCGGGCGCGCGGTGGCCCGGGCGCAGGCGACGACCGGCAGGGACGAGGTGGTGGTGGCCAGGACCGCGCCCGGCTTGCAGACCTTGTCCAGCGCGGCGAACAGCTGCCGCTTGACGTCCAGGTCCTCGGCGACCGCCTCGACGGCCAGGTCGACGTCGGCGAAGTCCTCGTACCTGCCCGTGGCCGTGATGCGGTCCAGGGTCTCGGCGGCCGCCTCCGCGGTCATCCGGCCCTTGTCGACCGAGCGGGCCAGGGACTTGCCGATCCGGGCCTTGGCGGTCCGCGCCTTCTCCTCGCTGCGGGCGGCCAGCACGACCCCGTAGCCGGCCTTGGCGAAGACCTCGGCGATCCCGGAGGCCATGGTGCCGGAGCCGGCGACGCCGACCGAGCGGACCGGACGTCCGGCGACCAGGTCACCGCCCTCCGGCGGGGTCAGCGCGTCCGGCACGACCGTGGCGCTGCCCGGCGCCTCGTAGGTGTAGAAGCCGCGCCCGGCCTTCCGGCCCGTCAGGCCCGCCTCGCTGAGCTGCTTGAGGATCGGCGCGGGGGCGTGCAGCCGGTCGTGCGACGCGGTGTACATCGCCTCCAGGACCGTGCGGGCCGTGTCGACGCCGATCAGGTCGAGCAGCGCCAGCGGCCCCATGGGCAGCCCGCAGCCGAGCCGCATCGCGGCGTCGATGTCCTCGCGGGAGGCGTACTTCGCCTCGTACATCGCGGCGGCCTGGTTGAGGTAGCCGAACAGCAGGCCGTCGGCGACGAAACCGGGCCGGTCGCCGACCGCGACGGGCTCCTTGCCCAGGTCGAGGGCGAGGTTCGTGACGGCCGTGACGGCGGCGGGGGCGGTCAGCACCGAGGAGACGACCTCGACCAGGCGCATCGCCGGGGCCGGGTTGAAGAAGTGCAGGCCCAGCACCCGCTCGGGACGTGCCGAGTCGGCGGCAAGCCGCGTCACGGACAGGGCGTTGGTGCCGGTGGCCAGGATGGTTTCGGGACGCACGATCCCGTCGAGCTCCCGGAAGATCTGCTGCTTGACCTCGTACGACTCCGGCGCGACCTCGATGACCAGGTCGGCGTCGGCCGCGGCCCGCAGGTCGGCGGAGGTGCGGACGCGGGCGAGGATCGAGGCGCGGTCCTGCTCGGTCAGCCGCCCACGCTCGACGCCGCGGGCCGTGGAGGCCTCCAGGGCGGCGACGCACTTCGCGGCCTGGGCCTCGCTGATGTCGATGCCGACGACCTCGCGGCCGGCCTTGGCGAGGACCTCGGCGATGCCGGTGCCCATCGTGCCGAGGCCGACGACGGCGACGGTCCGCAGCGGGGACAGGGACGGGTCGGAAAGGGGAGTGGCCATCGCGGGACTCCAGGATGAGGGTGACGACGGGGAACGCCGCCCGGGTGCGCCGGGGACGGCCCGGCGAGGGCCGGGGTCCCGGGCGCACACCGGGTGCGTGAGAAGTGCGGGTGTGGACCGGGCTGCTTCGCGCACACGCCCGGTGCCGTCCGTCGCGGGCGTGCACACGCCCGGGATCGACGGCCGTTCCGACCGGCCCTGTCCCGGGGCCGAGCCGTACTGCGGTACCAGAAGGCACCGAACCGACTTCCCCCACTGCCCCAAGGCCGTGGGAGGAACACCCATCGCGGTGGCCGCGTCACCAGACCGCCGCGAGGAAGGCGAGTGGGTAACTCGCTCGTCTGAGCTTAACTGGCGGGTAACGAGCGCGCCAGTCCCCGTCTTTGTGATGTACGTCCCGAGCGGCGGGCCGGGGTCCTAACCTCGGTGTCATGGACGAAGAGTTGCGATCACTCACGGAGCGCTTACGGCGGGAGTCGGGGGCGTCGCCCGCCTTCGAGCGGCTCGTGGCGACCAACGACCTCGACGCCCTGGCGGGGGTGCTGACCGAGCCCGGACAGCCGCTGTGGGCCCGGGAGCTGGCCGCGTTCCGGCTCGGTCTCGCCGGGGACCGGCGGGCCTTCGAGTCCCTGGTGCTGCTGCTCAACCACCGTGATCCGCCACGCTGCGCCTCCGCCGCGTACGCCCTCGCCCGCCTCGGCGACCCGCGCACCGCCCGCGCCGCCGCCGCCCTCGCCACCAACGAGCTGCGCGTCGCCTACGCCCTGCACCCGGTCCGCCTCCTGGTCGAGCTGCGCGCCCCGGAGGCCGTACCCGCGCTGATCACCACGCTGCAGCGCCGGCTGCGCCCGCACGATCCCTACCGCCGCGTGGCCCTCGCCTGCGTGGACGGTCTGGGCACGCTGGGGGACGGCCGGGCCAGACCCGTCCTGAACGAGGCCCTGGCGCACCCGGCCCTGGCGGAGGCGGCGGTACGGGCCCTGGGGCGGATCCCGAAACAGAGGTGAGTCACAGCGCCGCGCCTTCAGGGCGCCTCGGCAGAGTCAGCTCGCAGCGGCCTGCCGTGGGGCGCCCCGGCAGCGGTGGGTCGCAGCGCCCCCTGCGCCGCACCTCGGCGCAGGCGGGTCACAGCGGCCTGCCGTACCGGACCTCCGGCACCGCGACGCCCTCCACCTCGAAGGGCTCCTCCGCGCCGTCCGGCCGGAAACCGGCCCGTTCGTAGAAGCGGCGGGCGCGGGCGTTGTCCTTGAGCACCCACAGCAGGAGACGGCCGTGGCCCGCGGCGGCGCAGCGCGTGAGCGACTCCGCGAGCAGGGCCTGCCCCGCCCCCCGGCCGAGATGCTCCGGGTGGACGTAGATGGCGTACAACTCGGCTTCACCGGTGAGGATTTCGCCCTCCCGGTACGGCCCGTGGCAGGCCCAGCCGACGATCTCGCCGCCCGCGTCCTCGGCGACCAGGTTCACCACCCCGCCGTCGGCCTGGCCGAGATACGCGCGGCGCCGCTCGGCGTCCTCCACGACGCTGAGCCCGTCGAGGTACGACTGCGGCACCATGCCGCGGTACGCCTGCTGCCAGCCGCGGACGCGGATCTCCGCGACGCGGTCGCAGTCGGCGGGACTCATCTCCCGTACCCGCACGCCCGTCATGCGGGCACCACGGCGAACGCCTCGATCTCCAGCAGGCAGTCGGGACGGACCAGCCCGGCGACCCGCACCGCCGACGCGGCCGGCAGCCGGTCGTCGGGTATGTACGCCGCCCGGGCGGCGCGGATCGCGGGCATGTGGGCCATGTCCGTGACGAAGTAGGTGAGCTTGACGACGTCGTCGAAGGCCGCCCCGGCGGCGGCTAGGCAGCGCCGCAGGTTCTCGAAGACCTGGCGGGCCTGGGCCGCCGGGTCGCCCGCGCCGACCGGCCGCCCCTCCTCGTCGAGCGGGAGCTGACCGGCGATCGCCACGAAACGGCCCGTGCCCATGACCACATGGCTGTACTGCGCCGCGGGCGCCACCCCGGCGGGAGCGGGAATCCTCGTCAGATCGTTCACCGGTCCATGATGGATCACCGGTCCGGCGACGCCCGCACCGGCCGGCGGGCCGTCAACGGCCTAGCCGCGGAAGCCGAGCAGACCGTGCAGCGTCGAGCCCCTCGAGGCGGCCGACCCCGTCTTCTTCGACGCCCCCTCGGCCGCCGCCGGCTGCGGATCCGGCAGCGCCTCGCACACCGCGTCCGCGGTGCCGTACCCGCGCGGCACGGTGCCGTCGGCCAGGTACGCCGCCAGGTGCTCGTCCAGACAGGCGTTCCCGCTCAGGGTGATGCCGTGGTTGCCGCCGCCCTCCTCCACGACCAGACTGCTGCGGGCCAGCAGCCGGTGGGCGGTGACGGCGCCCTCGTACGGGGTGGCCGCGTCGCCGGTGGCCTGGAACAGCAGCACCGGTGGCAGCTTGCCGTTGGCGACGTTCACCGGAGGCAGTGAGTCCGTGGGCCAGAAGGCGCAGGGCGCGTTGTACCAGGCGTTGTTCCAGGCCATGAACGGGGCCTTCTCGTACACCGCCCAGTTGTCCTCGCGCCACCGCCGCCAGTCGCGCGGCCAGTCGGCGTCCCGGCACTGCACGGAGGTGTAGACGCTGTAACTGTTGTCGTCGGAGGCGTCGACCGCGCCGAGGTCCTGGTACGCCTCGACCAGCGGCCCGGGGTCCTTGTCGTTGACGTAGGCCGCGAAGGCCTCGGCGAGAGCCGGCCAGTAGCCGTTGTAGTAGCCGCCCGGGACGAAGGTGTCCTCCAGTTCCGAGGCGCCCACCGTGCCGCCCGCCGGCTTCTTCGCCAGGGCGGAGCGCATCGCGTACCACCGGGCCTCGATCTTCTCCGGGTCGGTGCCCAGCTCGTACGTCGCGTCGTGCCGGGCGACCCAGGCCAGGAAGGCGCGGTGGCGGTCGTTGAAGGCCAGGTCCTGGTTCAGGTTGGCCTCGTACCAGACGCCGGTCGGGTCGACCACCGAGTCCAGGACCAGCCGCCGGACCCGCTCCGGGAAGAACTTGGCGTAGACCGCGCCGAGGTAGGTGCCGTACGAGTAGCCGAAGTAGCTGAGCTTCCCGGCGCCCAGGGCCCGCCGGATGGCGTCCATGTCGCGCACGGCGCTGGGGGTGTCGATGTACGGCAGGAGGTCCCCGTACTTCCGGCCGCAGGCGGCGGCGAAGGCCCGGGCGCGGTCGAGGTTGGCCTTCTCGACCGAGGGCGAGGTGGGCAGGGAGTCCGGGCGGACCGGGCCGGAGTGGCCCGGCCGGCAGTCCAGCGCCGGCTTGCTCGCTCCCACGCCGCGCGGGTCGAAGCCGATGACGTCGTACTGGGCCGCGACCTCCTTCGGCAGCGCGGAGGCGACGAACCCGGCGAGCGTGCGGCCGCTGCCGCCGGGACCGCCCGGGTTGACCAGGAGCGGGCCCTGGTAGGTCCTGGCGGTGTGCGGGACGCGCGACAGGGCGAGGGTGAGCTGCCGCCCCTGCGGCCTGCGGTGGTCCAGCGGCACCTTCAGGGACGCGCACTGCAGCGTCGGGTACTTCTCGGTGGCGCACTTCTTCCAGGTGAGTTTCGTGGTGTGCGCCCGGTTCGCGGTGCCCGGTGCGCTCGCCTCGGCGGGAACGGCCGTGAAGGTCCCGGCCAGGACGACGGCGGCGCCGCACAGCGCGGCTGCGCGTTTTCTCATGGAGTCCTCCCAGGACGGCGGGATCGAGGCCCGCGAGGGTCGCCGTCCTCGCCGCATCGTCCCGGAAAGCGGTCCTGGAAGAACTCATTCCGTCACACTCATGACCCAATTGGATCTTCGGATGCGCTCGTATGCTCCTAAAGAAGCGAAAGTTGGGTGGGGCCGGACACGGGGGGTTCCTCCGCCGGCTCGGGAGGCCGGATCCGGCGCGGCGTCTCCGCGCGCGTGGGCCCGATGCCGTACTCCTCGGCCAGTTCGTGCACCTGACGGGTGATCCGGCGCTGGTACCACTTGGGCGCGTAGGAGCCCTCCGCGTACAGCCGCTCGTAGCGCGGCACCAGGTGCGGGTGGTGCCGCCCCAGCCAGGTCATGAACCACTCGCGGGCGCCGGGCCGCAGATGCAGCACCAGCGGGGTGACGGAGGTGGCGCCGGAGGCGGCTATCGCCCGCACGGTGTGCCGCAGTTGCTCGGGCCGGTCGCTCAGGAACGGGATGACCGGCGCCATCAGCACCCCGCAGCCGATGCCGTGCTCGCCGAAGGTGCGCACCACCTCCAGGCGCCGCTCCGGCGCGGGCGTGCCCGGCTCGACGGTGCGCCACAGCTCCTGGTCGGTGAAGCCGACCGAGACGGAGACGCCGACGTCGGTCACCTGCGCCGCCTGCCGGATCAGGTCCAGGTCGCGCAGGATCAGCGTGCCCTTGGTCAGGATGGAGAAGGGGTTCGCGTGGTCGCGCAGGGCCGCGATGATGCCCGGCATCAGCCGGTAGCGGCCCTCGGCGCGCTGGTAGCAGTCGACGTTCGTGCCCATGGCGATGTGCTCGCCCCGCCAGCGGGGTGAGGCGAGCTGCCGGCGCAGCAGCTCCGGCGCGTTGATCTTGACGACGATCTGGCTGTCGAAGCCGAGGCCCGTGTCGAGGTCGAGGTAGCTGTGCGTCTTGCGGGCGAAGCAGTACACGCACGCGTGCGAGCAGCCCCGGTAGGGGTTCACCGTCCACTGGAACGACATCCGGGAGACCGCCGGCACCCGGTTGATGATCGACCGGGCCCGGATCTCGTGGAAGGTGATCCCGCGGAACTCCGGCGTGTCGAAGGTACGGGTCGTCACCGCGTCCGCGCCGAACAGCGCGGCGTCGGCCCGGCTGTGTTCGGAGTCCACTGTGAGGTTCTCCCAGCGCATGGCGCCTCCTCGGTAGCACTGACCACAGAATAGAACACATGTTCCCTTGATCGTGCGAGGGTGTTTTCCGAACGTGTTCGACCAGCTGGGGACACCCCGATTTGGGGGGCCGGGCGGCGGGGTGGTTGGCTTTGCCCCGACCCCCGAGCAACCAGGTCCTGGAGGTAAGCGATGGCGCAGGTCGAGGCCACTACGGAGCGGATCGTCGCGGCGGACGCGGAGACGGTGTTCGACGCCCTCGCCGACTACAGCGGCACACGCGCGCGGCTGATGCCCGAGCAGTTCAGCGAGTACGAGGTCCGCGAGGGCGGCGACGGCGAGGGCACCCTCGTCCACTGGAAGCTCCAGGCCACCAGCAAGCGGGTGCGCGACTGCCTGCTGGAGGTCACCGAGCCCACCGACGGGGAACTGGTGGAGAAGGACCGCAACTCCTCCATGGTCACCACCTGGCGCGTCACCCCGGCCGGCGAGGGCAAGTCCCGGGTCGTCGTCACCACCACCTGGACCGGCGCCGGCGGCATCGGCGGCTTCTTCGAGAAGACCTTCGCGCCCAAGGGCCTCGGCCGCATCTATGACGCCCTGCTCGCCAGGCTCGCCGCCGAGGTCGAGAAGTAACCCCTGCGGGCTCAAGCCCCAAGTGGGCGGCGGGTGTTGAGCCCCTCACCGGTTCGGGTGATCTCCGTACCGCTCGGCTCTGTGCCGTAACTCGTCGCGCTTGCTCATAGTTGTCGCTTTTACGCGGGAATGGTGCAGCAGCGCGACGAGGGGAGCGGTGAGTGGGCGGGATCACTCTGGCGCAGGACGAACCGGCGGTGGCACCTCCCGACACCCCCGCCCCACCTCCGACTCCGGCCGCCGGACTGAGCCCCCGGCGGGTGCGGTTGGTCTTCATCGCGCTCATGCCGGCCCTGCTCCTGGCGGCCCTGGAGCAGATGATCGTCGCCACGGCCCTGCCGAAGATCGTCGGCGAACTGCACGGCCTGGACCGGATGTCCTGGGCGATCACCGCCTACCTGCTCACCGCCACGGTCGGCCTGCCGATCTACGGCAAGCTCGGCGACCTGCTCGGCCGCAAGGGCGTGTTCCAGTTCGCCATCGTCGTCTTCGTCGCCGGCTCCGCGCTCGCCGGCCGGGCGCAGACCATGGACCAGCTGATCGCCTTCCGCGCGCTCCAGGGCGTCGGCGCGGGCGGCCTCATGATCGGCGTCCAGGCGATCATCGCCGACATCGTGCCGCCCCGGCAGCGCGGCCGCTACCTGGGGCTGATCGGCGCCGCCTTCGGTCTCGCCTCGGTGGCCGGGCCGCTGCTCGGCGGCTACTTCACGGACCACCTCAGCTGGCGCTGGTGCTTCTACGTCAACGTGCCCTTCGGCCTGCTCACGCTCGTCGTCGTCGCCGTCGCGCTGAAGCTGCCCAAACCGGCCGTGAGGGCCCGGCTGGACCTCCTCGGCGCGCTGCTGCTCACCGCCGCCTCCACCTGCCTGGTCCTGCTGACCAGCTGGGGCGGTACCGAGCACGCCTGGGACTCGCGCGTGATCCTCGGCCTCGGGGCCGGAGCCGCGGCGTCCACCGTCCTCTTCCTCGTCGCCGAGCACTTCGCCGCCGAACCCCTCATCCCGCTGCGGCTGTTCCGGGACTCCGTCTTCAACGTCACCGGCCTGATCGGCCTGGTGGTCGGGGCCGGGCTGTTCGGCGCCGCCAGCTACCTGCCGACGTACCTGCAGATGGTCGACGGGGCCTCGGCCACCGAGTCGGGCCTGCTGATGCTCCCGATGATGGGCGGCATCGTCGGCGCCTCGATCATCGCCGGGCAGCTCATCAGCCACACCGGCCGCTACAAGGCCTATCCCCTCCTCGGCGGCGCCCTGTCCGTGGCCGGCATGTGGCTGCTGTCCCGTCTGGAGGTGGGCACACCCCGGCTGCACTACAGCATCTGGATGGCCGTCCTCGGCGCCGGCATCGGCATGGTGATGCCGGTGCTGATCCTGGCCGTGCAGAACTCGGTGCGCCCCGCCGACCTCGGCACCGCCACCAGCGCCAACAACTACTTCCGGCAGATCGGCGGCAGCGTCGGGGCCGCCGTCTTCGGCACCCTCTTGGCCGACCGGCTCACCGACGCCCTGGCCGACCGCCTTCCCGCGCGGGCGGGCGGCGCCCTGCCCGACCCCGAGTCCCTCACCCCGCAGCTCGTGCACAGCCTGCCCCCGGCCCTGCGCGACGGCTACATCCGGGCGTACGCCGACGCCATGCCGCGGATCTTCCTCTACCTGGTGCCGGTGCTGGTCCTCGGACTGCTCGCCGCCCTCTTCCTCAAGGAGAAACCCCTGGTGTCCCACAACGCCTCCGTCACCGACCCGGACACGGCGCCGGGGAGGGCCCCGATCCCGCCGGCGCGCGGCGCCCACACCGCCGGAGTGCCCGTCTGCGGCTCGGTGCAGCACCACGACGGAACCGTCGTGCCCCGCGCGGCCCTCACGCTCATCGACGTCACCGGACAGCAGACCGGGCGCGGCGCGAGCGGCGAGGACGGCCGCTACGCGCTCGCCACACCGGGCCCCGGCTCGTACGTGCTGATCGCCGCGGCCGGCGGCCACCAGCCGCAGGCGGTCTCCGTGACCGTCGGCGAACGCCCCGTCGAGCTCGACATCGTCCTCGGCGGCGCCGGCAACCTCGTCGGCAGCGTCGTCACCGCCGACGGCACCCCCGTCCGGGACGCCACCGTCACGCTCACCAACGTGCACGGTGAGGTCGTGGCCACCACCCGCAGCGGCCGCGAGGGCGGCTACGTCATCACCGAGCTGGTCGCCGGCGAGTACACCCTCGCCGCCAGCGCCCCCGCCTTCCGCCCGGCCGCGCTCCCCGTCACCGTCCAGGCCGCCCGCGAGACCCGCCGGGACATCGAGCTGGCCGGCGGCGCCGTGCTGCGCGGCACCGTCCGGGCCGGGGGCGGCCGGCCCGTGGAGGACGCCCGCGTGACCCTGCTCGACGTGGCAGGCAACGTCGTCGACACCCTCACCACCGGCCCCGACGGCACGTTCCGCTTCGTCGACCTGTCCTCCGGCGAGTACACCGTCATCGCCGCCGGTTACCCACCCGTCGCGACCGTCCTCCAAGTGGCCGGGGGCGGACGGACCGAGCGGGATCTGCAGCTGGGGCACGAGCACTGAATCCGACGGCGCGCGGGGTCGTACGCCGGTGCGCACCCCGCGCGAGCAATTCCCCCATTGCCTCACATCGCGCGGGGCGGTCGCCGTACGGTGGTGACGCTGGCACAGATGTTGCGGATCCGTGGGGAGAGAGGGCCTGGGCCATGGACCGTGGCACCGAGAGGGACACGCCTCCCCGCCCGGAAGCAGGGCAGGGCGCGCCGGGGGAGCCCGCCGAGCCCGGACGCGTCCCCCTGGCGGTGGTCGTCGTCGACCGGGAAGGCCTCGTGTCGCACTGGAGCCGGGGCGCACGCCGCCTGTTCGGCGTCCCCAAGGAAGAGGCCATCGGCCGTACGGCCCTCGACCTGCTGCCCGTCTCCGGCGCCCTGGCCGGGGAGCGGGAGGCGCCTCCGTACGCCGACGACGGTCTCGGCCCCGGCCTCGAGTCCTCCCTGGACGGCGGGTTGTCCTACCCCGCGGCGGGCCGCGCCCGCCTCGCCGCGCCCGGCCGGGAGCGGGCCGACGTCCTGTGGTGGGCCTACCCGCTGGTCGGCCCCGGACCCGAGCGGCTGCTCGTGCTCGCCGCCGACGCCGACGCGGACGGACTGCGCCCCGGCGACGGGACCTTCGAGCGGATCGCACCCGGTTTCGCGCTGCACACCGACTTCCCCGGCGCCGAGGACCTCGCCCGCCGGCTGCCCGAGATCCTGCCCAGCATGAGCGTCGGCGAGAGCGCGCGCATCGTCGGTCAGATCCTCGAACTCGGCTACCCCGTCCTGGAGTTCAGCAAGAACGACCGGGTGCCCGTCACCCCCGACTGGGGCGTGGCCCGGCGCGCCGGGCGCAGGGCGCGCCGCGAGCGGGCCGCCCGGGCCCGGGCCGCCGGCGAGCCCGTGCCGGAGGAACTGCGCGACGAGGGCGAGGACCTGGAGTACGCCGCCGTCCGCGAACGCCTGGAGTTCCTCAACGAGGTCAGCGGCCGCATCGGCACCTCCCTCGACCTGTCCCGCACGATCGTCGAGGTCAGCAGGGCCGTCGTGCCGCGCTTCACGGACGTCGCCGGCACCTATCTGCGCGAACAGGTCGTCGCGGGCGAGGGGTTCCCCGACGGCGTGCCCGACACGACGACCCTGTGGCACCGGGTCGCCGTCGAGCACACCGACGAACCCGGCCGCTGGGACGACGTCGTGCCGGTCGGCGAGGCCATGCCGTTCCCCGCGCACACGCCGTTCTTCCAGTGCATGACCAGCGGCGAGCCCGTGCTGGTGCCGCGCATCAGCGAGGAGATGGGCCACGCCATCGCCGCGCAGTTCGAAAAGCGCGACATCCGGCCGCTCATCACGGGCCGCTCGATGCTGGTGGTGCCGCTGAAGGCACGCAACGTCGTCCTCGGGTTCATGATCCTGCTGCGCCACCCCGAGCGGCCCGTCTTCAACGACATGGACCGGGTCACCGGCGCCGAACTCGCCGCCCGGGCGGGCCTGGTGCTGGACAACGCGCGCATGTACACCTTCCAGGAGAACGTCGCCGAGACGCTCCAGGACAGCATGCTGCCGCACATCCCGCCCCGCATGGCGGGCTGCGACATCGCCACCCGCTACCTGCCGGGCACCCTGCTCGGACGGGTCGGCGGCGACTGGTTCGACGCGGTGAAACTGCACGGCGGGCGCACGGCGTTCGTCGTCGGGGACGTCATGGGCCACGGCCTGAACTCGGCCGCCATGATGGGCCAGCTGCGCACGGCCGTGCAGACGATGGCGGGACTGGACCTGCCGCCCGCCCAGCTGCTGCGCAACCTCGACGACCTCGCCCAGCGCCTCGGCGACACCTACCTCGCCACCTGCCTCTACGCCGTCTACGATCCCATCGCCAGCGAGCTCCACCTCGCCAACGCCGGGCACATCCCGCCCGTCCTGGTCCGCGCCGGGGACGGCCGCAGCGAACTGCTCGACCTGCCCACGGGGGCGCCCATCGGCGTCGGCGGCGTGCCCTTCGAGGCGGTCCGGGTGCGCGTCGAGCCCGGCGACCGGCTGGTGATGTGCACCGACGGACTGGTCGAGGTGCGCGGCGAGGACATCGGCGTGGGCCTGGCGACCCTGTGCGAGTCCGCCGCCCATCCGGCCGCCTCCATGGACGACGCCTGCGACACGATCATCCGCTCCCTCAACACGCGCGGCGGCCGCAAGGACGACGTGGCCCTGCTGATGGCCCGCCTCAACGGCATCGCACCGGACGACGTGGCCGAATGGCACCTGGCCCTGGACCCGGCCGAGGCCGGCCGCGCCCGCGCGGTGGTCCGCGAGCACCTGCACGGCTGGGGGCTGGCCAAGCTGGCCGCGCCCGCCGAACTGCTGGTCAGCGAACTCGTCACCAACGCCGTGCGGCACTCCCACGCCCGCCCGGTCGTCCTGCGCCTGGTGCGCGGTGACACCCTGCTGTGCGAGGTGGACGACGACGACCACGAGTTGCCGACGCTGCTGAGCGCGCGCCCCCTGGACGACCGGGGACGCGGACTCAGGGTCGTCAGCACGCTGGCCCGGGAGTGGGGGACCAGCCGCACCGGCACGGGCAAGACGGTCTGGTTCGAACTGACCCTGCCGCGCCGCTGAACTCCCTTGTGCCGAACGCGAGGTGAAGGAACGCGCCGCCGTCTTGTGGCCGTGGCCCGGGCGCGATACACCGGACGAGCCCCGTCGCTGCCGCGGGCGGGATCGGTTCGCACCCCGGGGAGTGGGCATGAGCGTGACGAGTCGGTACCGGGAGTCCTGGGAGGGGTTCTGGCGTGAGGCGTCCGACGCGCCGGGGGCGGTGCTGTGGGACGCGGAACCGGCCCTGACCGCCGGCCCGCACCTGGCCCTGTTCGAACCGCATCTGGCCGATCCCGCGCTGCCGCTGGTGGATCTCGGCTGCGGCAACGGCACACAGACCCGGTACCTCGCCGGCCGCTTCCCGCGGGTCGTGGGGGCCGACCTGTCCGCCGCGGCCCTGGAGCACGCCCGCCGGGCCGACCCGGCGGGGCAGGCGACGTACCGGCAGCTCGACGCGGCCGAGAAGGGTGAGGTGCAGGCCCTGCACGCGGAACTCGGCGACACCAACGTCTACGTGCGGGGCGTCCTGCACCAGTGCGAGCCGGACGACCGCCAGGCGCTCGCCGACGGCATCGCCACGCTGGTCGGCGACCGCGGCCGGGCCTTCCTCGTGGAACTCTCCGACGCGGCCAAGGCGGTGCTCAGGGGCCTGGCGAGCGGTCCGGACGGCCCGCCGCCCAAGCTGGCGCCGGTCTTCCGGCACGGCATCGCGCCCGGTGAGGTCGCCGACGAGGCCGTGCCCGCGTATCTGCGCTCGGCGGGGCTCACCGTCCTCGCGAGCGGCGCACTGCCCCTGACCACCACGGAGTACCGCGCCGACGGCACGCGCATCGAGCTGCCGTCCCAGTGGCTGGTGGCGGGGCGCACCGGCTGAGAGCGGCCGACCGGACCCTCGGACGCGCACCCTGGCGACCTCGCATTTTGTCGGTGTACCGTCACTGCGCGTGGTCCGTGCGCCCCACCCCCGTCCCCGCCCCGGAGGTCAGCCATGTCGTCGCCCTGGTTACGGACGCTGCTCGCCTCGGCGGTGTCGACGGTGCTGCTGGGCACCTCCACCGCCGTCACCGCCGCCGCGCCGGACGGACCGGGCGTGTCGGCGCGCGTGCACACCGCCGGGCGGGTGCAGGACTCCGGAGACGTGCTCCGCTACAGCTGGCCCGGCGTGTACTTCGAAGGCCGGTTCCGCGGCACCGGGGTGGGTGTCGTGCTCGACGACCCGGCCGCCGACTACGACGTCCAGGTCGACGGAGAGACCGTCGCCACGCTCGTCACGCCGGGCCGCACCACGCACTGGGTCAGGGGCCTGCGCGACGGCGCGCACACCGTCCGGCTCGTCAAGCGGAACGACACGCCCTGGAGCACCAGTTCCTTCGGCGGCTTCGTCGCCGCGCCGGGCGGCGCCGTCCTGGCCCGGCCCGCCGCCCGCGCCCGCCAGATCGAGTTCGTCGGCGACTCCCTCACGGCCGGTTACGGCAACCTCTCCGCCTCCCGGGACTGCACCGGCGAGCAGGTCAGCCGCACCACCAACGCCGACGTCGGCTACGGCGCCCTGACCGCCCGGAGACTGCGCGCCGACTACCAGCTCAACGCCTATTCGGGCCTGGGCATGGTGCGCAACTACAACGGCGGGTCCCCCGAGGTGACCTACCGCAGCTTCTACGACCGCGCGCTGCTGAACGTGCCCGGCGACGTCTGGCACAACCCGGGCACCTGGCGCCCCGGCCTCGTCGTCGTCCACCTCGGCACCAACGACTTCTCGACCCCCGTCAACCCGGGCGAGCCCTGGACGGACGACACCCTGGCCGCCGCGTACCGCGGCGCCTACGCCGGTTTCCTGGAGAAACTGCGCGCCCGCTACGGCCCCGGCACCACCCTCCTGGCCGTCGGCGCCGGGCCGTTCACCGGGCATGTCGAGCAGGTCGTCAGGGAGCGCACCGCCGCCGGCGACCGACGGGTCCGCTTCTGGCGGCTGGACGACACGGGGCTGGACCTGGCGGGCTGTCACTGGCACTACTCGGTCCGCGACCACCGCCTGCTCGCGGACCGGCTGGCCTCCTTCCTCGCCGACCTGCCGATCCGCTGGTGACCACGTCGTAGCCCGTCGCGTCCGCAGCGCGTAACGTGACGAAGCATGAAGATCTCCACCCTGGACGGCCCGTCATGAGAATCCTCGTCAGCGCCGACATGGAGGGCGCCACCGGCGTCACCTGGCCGGACGACGTCATGCCCGGCGCGTCCCAGTGGGAGCGCTGCCGGGCGCTGTTCACCTCCGACGTCAACGCCGCCGTGCTCGGCTTCCTCGACGGCGGCGCCGACGAGGTGCTCATCAACGAGGCGCACTCGACCATGCGCAATCTGCTGCTGGAACAGCTGGACGAGCGGGCGCAGATGCTCACCGGGCGGCACAAGGCGCTGTCCATGGTGGAGGGCGTGCAGTACGGCGACGTGGACGGCGTCGCGTTCGTCGGCTACCACGCGGGCGCCGGCATGGAGGGCGTCCTGGCCCACACCTACCTGGCCAACTCCATCACCGGCGTGTGGCTGAACGACGTGCGGGCGAGCGAGGGCCTGCTCAACGCCCGCGTCGCCGCCGAGTTCGGGGTGCCGGTCGTGCTGGTCACCGGGGACGACGTGGCCTGCGAGGACGCGCTCGGGTACGCGCCGGAGGCGCTGAAGGTCGCCGTGAAGGACCACGTCTCCCGGTACGCCGCCGTGTGCCGCACACCCGCGCGCACCGCCGCCGACATCCGGGCGGCCGCCAAGGAGGCCGCGGCCCTGGCCGTGCGTCACGAGCCGGCGGCCGACGGGCCGTTCACCGTCGCCGTCGAGTTCGACGCGGAGCACCTGGCGATGGCCGCCACCGTCGTGCCGGGGGTGGACCGGATCGGGGAGCGGAAGGTGGCCTGCACCAGCGGGACCATGTACGAGGGCATCCGCGCCTTCAAGGCGGTCACCACGATCGTCGCGGCCGCGGTGGAGGAGCAGTATGGCTGAGCAGGTGGACGCGCAGGCGCTGGACGAGGTCGTGACGTACACGTCCGACCTGATCCGCATCGACACCACCAACCGGGGCGGCGGCGACTGCCGGGAGCGGCCCGCCGCCGAGTACGCCGCCGCGCGGCTCGCCGAGGCCGGGATCGAACCGACCCTCTTGGAACGCACCGAGGGACGCACCAACGTCGTCGCCCGCGTCGAGGGCAGCGACCCCTCGGCCGGCGCGCTGCTCCTCCACGGTCACCTGGACGTCGTGCCCGCGGCGGCCGCCGACTGGACCGTGCACCCGTTCTCCGGGGAGATCCGCGACGGGGTGGTCTGGGGGCGCGGCGCCGTCGACATGAAGAACATGGACGCCATGATCCTGGCCCTGGTGCGCTCCTGGGCCCGGCGGGGCGTGCGTCCCCGGCGGGACGTCGTCATCGCGTTCACCGCGGACGAGGAGGCCAGCGCCGCGGACGGCGCCGGGTTCCTCGCCCGCGAGCACGCCGCGCTCTTCGAGGGCTGCACCGAGGCCGTCGGCGAGTCGGGCGCGTTCACCTTCCACGACGGCGGCGGACGGCAGATCTACCCGATCGCGGCCGGGGAACGCGGCACCGCCTGGCTCAAGCTCACCGCGCGCGGACGCGCGGGGCACGGCTCCAAGGTCAACCGGGACAACGCCGTCACCCGCCTCGCCGGCGCGATTGCCCGGATCGGCGCGCACGAGTGGCCGCTGCGCCTGACCCCGACCGTGCGCGCCGCGCTCACCGAACTCGCCGCGCTCTACGGCATCGAGACCGACCTCGCCGACGTCGACGCCCTGCTGGACAAGCTCGGCCCGGCGGCCCGGCTCGTCGAGCCGACCCTGCGCAACAGCGCCAACCCGACCATGCTCGACGCCGGTTACAAGGTCAACGTGATCCCCGGGCAGGCCGTGGCCTACGTCGACGGCCGGTTCCTGCCCGGCGGTGAGGACGAGTTCCGCGCCACCCTCGACCGGCTCACCGGCCCGGACGTGGAGTGGGAGTTCCACCACCGCGAGGTGGCCCTGGAGGCGCCGGTGGACGCGCCGACCTTCGCGCGGATGCGGGCCGCCGTCGAGGCGTTCGCGCCGGAGGGCCACGTCGTGCCGTTCTCCATGTCCGGCGGCACGGACGCCAAGCAGTTCTCGCGCCTCGGCATCACCGGCTACGGTTTCACCCCGCTGCGGCTGCCGGACGGGTACGACTACGCTGCCATGTTCCACGGCGTCGACGAACGGGTACCGGTCGAGGCGCTGCACTTCGGCGTCCGCGTCCTCGACCGGTTCCTGCGGACCGCCTGACCGAGTGGGGGAGACGGTGCGGACGCTGGCGTACGGGGCGTGGCCCTCGCCCATCGACGCGGCCCTGGCCGCCGCGCACGACGGGCACCCGGAGTACGTGGGCTTCGTCGGTGACGAGGTGTGGTGGACCGAGCCGCGCCCCGCCGAGGACGGCCGGCGCACCCTGGTGCGGCGCCACCCCGACGGGCGGGAGGAGCCGCTGCTGCCCGCGCCGTGGAACGTGCGCAGCCGCGTCGTCGAGTACGGCGGACACCCCTGGGCGGCCCTGCCGGACGAGGACGGCCCGCTGGTGGTGTTCGTGAACTTCGCCGACCAGCGGCTCTACCGCTGCCGGCCGGGTGGCGAACCCGGCCCGCTCACGCCCGTGTCCCCGGTGGGCGGCGGCCTGCGCTGGGCGGAGCCGCTGCTGCGGCCGGAGCACGGCGAGGTGTGGTGCGTGCTGGAGGAGTTCACCGGCGACGGGCCCACCGACGTGCGCCGCGTCCTGGCCGCCGTACCACTGGACGGATCCGCCGCCCAGGACCGGGGCGCCGTGCGCGAACTCACCGACGACCGGCACCGGTTCCTGACCGGGCCGAAGCTCTCGCCCGACGGGCGGCGGGCGGCCTGGCTCGCCTGGGACCACCCCCGCATGCCCTGGGACGGCACCGAACTGGTCCTCGCCGACGTCGGCGAGGACGGCACCCTGCGCGGCGCCCGCACCGTGGCCGGCGGGCCCGGGGAGGCCATCGCCCAGGCCGACTGGACCCACGACAACCGTCTGCTGCACGCCAGCGACCGCACCGGCTGGTGGAACCTCTACCTCGACGGGCAGCCGGTGTGCCCGCGCGAGGAGGAGTTCGCCGACGCGCTGTGGAAGCTGGGGTGGAGATGGTTCACGCCCCTGGCGAGCGGTCTGGTCGCCGTCGTGCACGGCCGGGGAGCCACCGCCCTCGGCGTCCTCGACCCCGAGACGGGCGAGGTCGTCGACGCGGCCGGGCCGTGGACCGAGTTCGCGCCGACCCTCGCCGCCCACGGCGAGCGGGTCGTCGCCGTGGGCGCCAGCCCGCGCAGCGCCTACGAGGTCGTGGAACTGGACACGCGCACCGGCCACGCCCGCGTCATCGGCGCCGAGCACGACGACGCCGTGGACCCCGCCTTCTACCCCGAGCCGCAGATCCGCACGTTCACCGGCCCGGACGGACGTGACATCCACGCCCACATCTACCCGCCGCACCACCCCGCCTGCGTCGCGCCGGGCGACGAACTGCCGCCGTACGTCGTCTGGGCGCACGGCGGGCCCACCGGCCGGGCGCCGCTCGTGCTCGACCTGGAGATCGCCTACTTCACCTCGCGCGGCATCGGCGTCGCCGAGGTCAACTACGGCGGCTCCACCGGCTACGGGCGCGCCTACCGCGAACGGCTGCGCGAGCAGTGGGGCGTGGTCGACGTCGAGGACTGCGCCGCCGTCGCCCTGGCCCTCGCCGACGAGGGCACCGCCGACCGGGACCGGCTCGCCGTGCGCGGCGGCAGCGCGGGCGGCTGGACCGCGGCCGCCTCGCTCACCACGACCGACGTGTACGCCTGCGGCACCATCAAGTACCCCATCCTCGACCTCACCGGCTGGGGCACGGGGGAGACCCACGACTTCGAGTCGCTGTACCTGGAGAGCCTGATCGGTCCGCTCGCCGAGGTGCCCGCGCGGTACGCGGAGCGCTCGCCCGCCGCCCACGCCGACCGGCTGCGGGTGCCGTTCCTGCTGCTGCAGGGTCTGGACGACGTGATCTGCCCGCCCGTCCAGTGCGAGCGGTTCCTGGCCCGGCTGGCGGGCCGGAACGTGCCGCACGCCTACCTCGCCTTCGAGGGGGAGGGGCACGGGTTCCGCAGGGCGGAGACCATGGTGCGCGCCCTGGAGGCCGAATTGTCGCTGTACGCCCAGGTGTTCCGGCTGAACCCGCTCGGCGTCCCCACCCTGGAGCTCACCAAGTGAAACCGCTCGTCCGGCCGCCCCGGCTCACCCCCGGGGCCCGCGTGGCCGTCGTCGCCCCCAGCGGCCCGGTGCCCGAGGAGCGGCTGCAGGCCGGGCTCGACGTCCTGCGCGGCTGGGACCTCGACCCCGTGGTGGCGCCGCACGCGCTGGGCCGTCACGAGAGGTTGGGGTACCTGTCCGGCACGGACGAACAGCGGGCCGCCGATCTGCAGGGCGCCTGGTGCGACCCGTCGGTCTCCGCCGTGCTGTGCGCCCGGGGCGGCTACGGCGCGCAGCGCATGGCCGACCTGCTCGACTGGGACGCGATGCGGGCGGCGGGGCCGAAGGTGTTCGCCGGGTTCAGCGACATCACCGTCCTGCACCAGGCCTTCGCCACCCGACTGGGCCTGGTGACGCTGTACGGCCCGGGGGTGGCCGGTGTCGACTTCCTCAAGCACGCCCGCGCGCAGGAGCGGCTGCGGGCCACCCTCTTCGAGCCGGAGTCCGTGCGCACCCTCACGGCCGTGCCCCCGGGCGGACCCGCGCTGGTGCCGGGGCGGGCCCGGGGCGTCACGCTGGGCGGCTGCCTGAGCCTGCTCGCCAGCGACCTCGGCACGGCGCACGCCCACGCCGGCGCCCGGGGCGGACTGCTGCTCGTGGAGGACGTCGGCGAGAGCCCGTACCGCCTCGACCGGTACCTGACCCAACTGCTGCGCTGCGGCTGGCTGGACGGGGTCGCCGGGATCCTGCTCGGCTCCTGGGCCGCCTGCGGTCCGTACGAGGAGGTGCGCGCGGTCCTCGCCGACCGGCTGGGCGGCCTCGGGGTGCCGGTCGTGGAGGAGTTCGGGTTCGGGCACGGCGACGGCGCGCAGACCATGCCGTTCGGGGTCGCGGCCGAACTCGACGCCGACGCGGGCACGTTGACGCTCGACGCGCCGGCCCTGAGCTGAGCGGGGCGTCCGCTGAAACGCCGTCAAGAACCCTCGTTTCGGTGATTGACGGCTGCTGACACGTGTCACACCATGACTACCGACCAGTACCTACTGGTCGGTATCCAGGTCCACCGGGTCGTCCGGGCCTCTCCCGCCCGCCGCCCTCACCGTGGAGGTCCGTGTGTCCCGACGCGCGCCCAGATTCCGCGCACCCCTCGCCTTCGCACTGGCCGCCGCCCTGGCCGCCCCGCTCGCCCTCACCCCACCCGCGACGGCGGCCGGCTCCTACACCGTCACCCCGCTGGAGTTCACCGTCCGGGCGGGCGGGCGTGCCTGCACGGTCGACGCCGACCTGTACCGTCCGGCGGGCGTGGACCGGGACCACCCGGCGCCCGCCGTGCTCGGCACGAACGGCTTCGGCGGCAGCAAGGCGGACGGCTCGACGGACACCATCGGCAAGGCCTTCGCCCGGCGCGGCTACGTCTCGCTCGTCTACTCCGGGCTCGGCTTCGGCCGCAGCGGCTGTCTCATCTCCCTCGACGACCCGGACATCGACGGCGCGGCGGCCTCACAACTCGTCGACTTCCTCGGCGGAAAACGCGCCGCCGACGACGGCACCACCGCCGACTTCGTCACGCGCGACGCCCCCGGCGACCCCCGCGTGGGCATGATCGGCGGCTCCTACGGCGGGGCCGTGCAACTGGCGACGGCCGCCGTCGACCACCGCCTCGACGCGCTCGTGCCGATGATCACCTGGCACGACCTGGCGTATTCCCTCGACCCCAACAACGCCGTCGGCGCCGGCGGCGTCCCCGGCGCCTTCAAGTGGCAGTGGACCAACGGCTTCTACCTCATCGGCGAGGGCCAGCCGCTGCTCCGGCCCAGCCTCGACCCGTCCCGGATCAACTCCCTGGCCTGCCTGCACTTCGTCACCGAGGCCTGCCGGACCGTCCACACCCTCAACTCCGGCCGCTACCCGGCCGGCCGCACCGCCGAACTGCTCGCCTTCGCGCGGCGCGTGTCGCCGGTGTCGTACCTGCACCGCGTCAAGGCGCCCACCCTGCTGGTGCAGGGGCAGGCCGACACCCTGTTCAACCTCAACGAGGCGACGGCGACGTACCGCACGCTCAAGGCGCGGGGCACTCCGGTGAAGATGATCTGGCAGTCCTGGGGGCACAGCGGCGGCATCACCGGCCCCGGGGCCGCCGCCGAACTCGACCTGTCGAAGGGCAACCTGGACACCAGCTACGTCGGCCGGCGCGTCCTCGCCTGGTTCGACCGCCACCTGCGCAAGCAGACGAGCACCGACACCGGGCCGGCCTTCGCCTACTACCGCGACTGGATCACCGACCCGGACCGCGTCTACGCCACCGCCGACCGGCTGCCCGCCCTCGACCGCACCCTGTACCTCTCCGGCGACGGCCGGCTCGTCGACCACCGCGCGCAGGTGACCCCGGGGCGCCGGACCTACACCAACTGGGCCGTTCCCACGAGCCATTCGGAGAGCTCCCTGGCCGGGCTCCTCGGGGTGCCCGACTCACCGCCCCGCGACGCCAAGGGCACCCACCTCGCCTGGACCAGCGCCCCGCTGAAGCGGCCCCTCGACGTCGTCGGCGCGCCCCGGGCCACGCTCAGGGTCCTCTCCCCGAAGGCCGGGCGCACCCAGCACTCCGGCGACGCGGCCGACAAGCTGGTGCTGTTCGCCAAGGTCTACGACGTCGCACCCGACGGCACCCGCACCCTGGTGCGGCGCCTGGTCGCGCCCGTCCGGGTGCCGGACGTGACCAAGCCCTTCACGGTCACCCTGCCCGGCATCGTGCACCGCTACGAGACCGGGCACCGGCTGCGGTTCGTGATCGCGGCGAGCGACGACGCGTACTTCGGCAACCGGGGGATCAAACCGGTCACCGTCGTCAGCGGGCCGGGCCACCCCGGTGTGCTCCGGCTGCCCGTGGCCGGCTCCCGAGCGACGCGGTGAGGTTACCGTGGCGGGGTGCCCCACAACGCATCCCGCTATCTCACCGAAGGCCCCCGGGTGGGCCTGCGGCACTTCACCCACGAGGACGGCGCCGAGTTCACCGCCCGCGCCCGGGAGAGCAAGGACCTGCACCACCCCTGGCTCTTCCCGCCCCTCACCGTCCGGGCGTACACCGCGTACGCGGGCCGGCTGATCGAGGACCCCACGCGGGCCGGCTTCCTGGTCTGCGAGAAGCACGACGGGTCCATCGCCGGGTTCATCAACATCAACAACATCGTCGAGGGCGGCTTCCAGTCCGGGGCCCTCGGCTACGGCGCCTTCGCGCACGCCGCCGGACGCGGGCTGATGCGCGAAGCGCTGCACCTCGTCGTCCGGTACGCGTTCGGCCCGCTGCGGCTGCACCGGCTGGAGATCAACGTGCAGCCGCGCAACGCCGCGTCGATCGCGCTGGCCCGCGCCTGCGGATTCCGCCTGGAGGGCTTCTCGCCGGACATGCTCTTCGTCGACGGGGCCTGGCGCGACCACGAACGCTGGGCGATCACCGCCGAGATGGTCGAACGGCCGGGGCGCCGCTGAGCCGGGCCCCGGCCGGGGCTCACGCCTGGCGGTCCACGTACTCGTAGACCGAGCCGTCCGGATGCAGGGCGATGAGGTTGCGGCCCGCCGGTGAGGCGATGGGGCCCGCGACGACGTGGGCCCCCAGCTCGGTCAGCACCTTGTGGGTCTCCTCGACATCCGTCACGGCGATCGTCGCCGCCACCTTGCGCAGCAGCTCCAGCTCGGCCGGCGGACCACTCATCAGCAGGAAGCAGCCGACCGCCGCCACCTGGACGCCGCCCCGCTCGAAGCGCTGGGCTCTGCCGCCCGCCAGCCGCTCGTAGAAGGGGATCGCCGTCTCGAGGTCGTCGACGCAGACGCGCAGTGTGGCACCCAGAATCTCCATGCGCACGAGCCTAGTTACCGGCCGGGGGGCGAGGGTACCGGCCCGGCATGAAGTCGTTGGTCACCTGGAGCAACGACGGCGCCCCCGACGGGCCGGCCAACCTGTGGGAACCGGTGGACCCGCGGGGGACGGACTTCGGCGCGCACGGGCGGTTCGACGACGAGGCCGAGGGCGGCGGCCCGCAGCCGTGGCTGTCCCGCAACCGCGGGTGGCTGGGCGCGGCGCTCACCGCCGGGGCCGGGGCCCTGGCGGCCCGCAGGCTGACGGGATCGGGCCGCCGCTGACCGCGCTGGTGGCGGGCCTGGTCCGCGGTGAGCGGCGCTCGCGGCGGGATCGGGCTGCGGCTAGCCGCGCTTGCGGCGGGGGCGGGCTGCCGCTGACCGTGCTGGTGGCGAGACTGGTCCGCGGTCAGCCGCGTTTGCGGAGGGAGCGGGCTGCCGCTGACCGTGCTGGGGGCGGGCCTGGTCCGTGGTGAGCGGCGGTCGCGGCGGGATCGGGCTGCGGTCAGCCGCGTTTGCGGCGGGGGCGGGCTGCCGCTAGTCGCGCTCGGCGGTCGGCTGGGGCGCCTCGCTCGCGTCCAGGAAGCGCAGCAGCACCTCCGCCTCCGCCCGGAGCCGTGCGGCCCGGTCGGCGTGCGCCGGGATGGTCAGCAGGGCCGCCGCCTGCAGCCTCTCGTCGGCCTCGGCACGCACCAGGTGCGCGACCTCGTGCTCGCCCAGTTCGCGCCGGGCCGCCTCGGTGGCGCCGACCCCGGCCGGCGAGGCCTCCAGGGCCCCCGCACGCGGAGAGTCCTCGCCCAGCGGGACCGCCTCCGCGTTGTCCAGCGTGGCCAGCGTCGAGCGCAGGGCGCTCACCGCGGCCTTGTCACGGGACCGGATCGCCTCCGGCAGGGCGGCACGCAGACGCAGACGAAGAGACATGCCGGCGACTGTAGGCGACCCGGTCCCGCGGCACCTCCCGATTTCGGGCACCCGCGCAACGGCGCTCACGTGCTCACGGCAGCTGCGGCAGCACCTTCGTGCGGTAGAAGTCGAAGAAGCCGCGCATGTCCGGGCCGATCTGGTTGACGTAGACCCGGTCGAAGCCCGCGTCGGCGAACCGCTTCAGCTCCGCCACGTGCTCGTCCACGTCGTCGCCGCACACCCGGTTCTCGCGCACCATGTCCTCGGTGACCAGCTGCTGCGCCTGCTCGAAGTGCTTCGGCGACGGCAGTACCTGGGCCAGCTCGCCCGGCAGCTGCTCGTTCGCCCAGAGACGGTGCACCGTGCGCACGGCCTCCTCCTTGTCGGTGCCGTAGCAGACCTTGGTGCCGCCGCTGACCAGCTTGCCGCCGCCCCCGCCCTTGCGGTACTGCTCCACCATCGTCTCGTCGGGCATCATCGTGATGTAGCCGTCGCCGACGCGGGAGGCGAGCGCCGTCGCCGCCGGGCCGAAGCCGGAGATGTCGATCGGGATCGGCTCGTCCGGGACCGTGTACAGGCGGGCGTTCTCGACCGTGTAGTGCGGCCCGTGGTGGTTGACCTCCTCGCCCGTGAACAGGCGGCGCATCACCTGGATGGCCTCCTCCAGCATGTCCAGCCGGACGTGGGCCGGCGGCCAGTGGTCGCCCAGGATGTGCTCGTTGAGGGCCTCGCCGGAGCCGACGCCGAGCCGGAAGCGGTTGTTCGTCATCACCGCGCTGGTCGCCGCGGCCTGCGCCACCACCGCCGGGTGCGTGCGCACGGTCGGGCAGGTCACCGCCGTCTCGATCGGCAGGGACACCGCCTCGGACAGCGCGCCGATCACCGACCACACGAACGGGCTCTGGCCCTGTTCGTCGTTCCACGGGTGGTAGTGGTCGGAGATCCACAGCGCCTGGAAACCGGCCTGCTCGGCCATCCGCGCCTGCTCGATCAGTTCCGCTGGTCCGTACTGCTCGCAGGAGAGGAAGTATCCGTACTCGGGCATGGGGGAGTGCCTCCGCGACGTCGGTGATGCGTATCCCGCACCGGGTACCCGGGCGGGCGGCCGGAAACCGGTGGCGTCGGGCGGGCGGACGTTTGGGTGCCCTGGCCAGGGGGACGCGGAAGGCTCCCGAGGTACGCGAACAGCGCCGGAGGCGAGTCAACCGTGAGTCGACCCCGCATCGTGATCGTCGGTGCCGGTTTCGCCGGATACCGCACGGCCCGCACCCTGTCCCGCCTCACCCGGGGCCGGGCCCACATCACCCTGCTGAACCCGACCGACTACTTCCTCTATCTGCCCCTGCTGCCCCAGGTCGCCGCCGGCGTCCTGGAGCCGCGCCGGGTCACGGTCTCCCTCTCCGACACGCTGCCGAACGTACGGCTGGTCCTGGGCGAGGCCGACCGGATCGACCTGGACGAGCGCACCCTGCACTACACCGGACCCGAGGGCGAGGAGGGCGCCCTCGCCTACGACCGGCTGGTGCTCGCCGCGGGCAGCGTCAACAAGCTGCTGCCGATCCCCGGCGTCGCCGAGCACGCGCACGGTTTCCGCGGGCTGCCCGAGGCGCTGTACCTGCGCGACCACGTGACCCGGCAGGTGGAGCTCGCGGCCGCCGCCGACGACCCGAGGACGTGCGCCGCGCGCTGCACCTTCGTCGTGGTCGGGGCGGGCTACACCGGCACCGAGGTGGCGGCGCACGGGCAGATGTTCACCGACGCGCAGGTCCGCAGGCACCCGTTGCGGCGGGGCATGCGGCCGCGCTGGATGCTGCTGGACGTGGCGCCGCGGGTGCTGCCCGAGATGGACGAGAAGCTGTCCGCCACCGCCGACCGGGTGCTGCGGCAGCGGGGCGTGGACGTGCGGATGGGCACCTCCGTGAAAGAGGCCACGCACGACGGGGTCCTGCTGACCGACGGCGAGTTCGTCGAGACGCGGACCCTGGTGTGGTGCGTGGGCGTGCGGCCCGACCCGCTGGTCGAGTCCCTCGGGCTGCCGATGGAGAAGGGGCGGCTGCTCGTCGACCCGCACTTGCAGGTGCCCGGGCGGCCGGAGGTGTTCTCCTGCGGTGACGTGGCCGCCGTGCCGGATCTGGAGAAGCCGGGCGGTTACACGCCGATGACCGCGCAGCACGCCTGGCGGCAGGGCAAGATCGCGGCCGAGAACGTCGCCGCGTCGCTCGGCCTCGGCGGGGCGCGCAAGCCGTACCGCCACCGCGACCTGGGGTTCGTGGTCGACCTGGGTGGTGCGAAGGCCGCCGCCAATCCGCTGGGCGTGACCCTGTCCGGTGTGCCGGCGGGTGCGGTGACGCGGGGCTACCATCTGGCCGCCATGCCCGGCAACCGGGTCCGGGTCGCCGCCGACTGGCTGCTGGACGCCGTACTGCCGCGCCAGGCCGTGCAGCTGGGGCTCGTACGGTCCTGGTCCGTGCCGCTGGACACGTCGTCGCCGGAGGTGGCCCGGATGCCGGGCGGCCCCGGGCAGCGGCAGGAGGCGAGCGCGCGGTCGGGGCCGGGGGCGGCGACCGAGGCCGACACGCAGGACGGGGGCACCGGCGCGGGCCCCCACGGGGTTCCGGCCGGCGACGAACCCGCGGAGGGCCGGCCCGGATCCGGCCCGGCCGGTCCGCAGTCCGGGTCCGGGTCCGGGTCCGGCGCCGTGCCGCGCCGCGCCGAGTCCGAGACGGCGAAGGGCAGCCCGGAGGACGGAGCGACCGGGCACAGCGCCGGGTCCGGGTCCGCGGTCCTGCGCCGTACCGAGTCGGAGACGGCGAAGGGCCGCCCCAGTGAAGGCGCGACCGCCGACGGGCCCGGCGGTGACCCGGTGGCAACACGGCTGGGCGACGAGCCGGGCCAGGGGCAGCCGGGTGGGGAGCCCGCGAAGGACCAGCCGGGCGGGGAGCCCGCGAAGAACCAGCCGGGCGGTGAGCCTGCGAAGAACCAGCCGGGCGGTGAGCCCGCCAGGAATCAGCCCGGTGGGGAGCCCGCGAAGAACCAGCCCGGTGAGGAGGCCGCCGCGCCGCAGCCCGGGGCGTCGGCGCAGGCCGGATCCTCGCCGCAGCCCCCGGCCGAGCAGCCGCCGCCGGATCCCGGCGGCTCCCCCGGCCCCGTCAAGCGAACCGACGCCCCGGACGACTCCGCGAAAGGAGACTCATGAACACCGGTGAACTCACCGACCTCGGACAGCAGCTGCGCGTCGACAGTGTCCGCGCCGCCGCCGCGGCCGGCTCCGGGCACCCGACGTCGTCGATGTCCGCAGCGGACCTGATGGCCGTCCTGCTCGCCCATCACTTCCGCTACGACTTCGACCGTCCGGCCCACCCGGGCAACGACCGCTTCGTGCTGTCCAAGGGACACGCCTCGCCACTGATGTACGCAGCGTTCAAGGCGGCCGGCGCCATCGACGACGAGGAACTGCTCACCTTCCGCAAGCTGGGCAGCCGCCTCGAGGGCCACCCCACCCCGCAGCGCCTGCCGTGGGTCGAGACGGCCACCGGCTCGCTCGGGCAGGGCCTGCCCGTCGGCGTCGGCATCGCGCTGGCCGGCAAGCGCCTGGACCGCACCGACTACCGCACCTGGGTGCTGTGCGGCGACAGCGAACTCGCCGAGGGCTCCGTGTGGGAGGCCGCCGAGCACGCCGGGCACGAGCACCTGGACAACCTCACCGTGATCGTCGACGTCAACCGGCTCGGCCAGCGCGGCCCGACCCGGCACGGTCACGACCTGGACGCCTACGCCCGCCGCTTCCAGGCCTTCGACTGGCACACCATCGAGGTCGACGGTCACGACGTCGACGCCATCGACCGCGCCTACGGCGAGGCCGCCTCCACCAAGGGCCAGCCCACCGCGATCCTCGCCCGCACCCTCAAGGGCAAGGGCGTCGAGGCCGTCCAGGACCGCGAGGGCCTGCACGGCAAGCCGCTGCCCGAGGCCGAGGAGGCGATCGCCGAACTCGGCGGCCCGCGCGACCTGCGCGTCCGCGTGCAGGAGCCGGCCGCCACACGCATGCTGCACTCCGTCCACACCGGGGACATCGTGCTCCCGCGGTGGGACGAGGGCGAGGAGGTCGCCACCCGCAACGCCTTCGGCGAGGCGCTCGCCGCGCTCGGCACCGGCCGCGGCGACATCGTCGCCCTGGACGGCGAGGTCGGCGACTCCACCCGCGCCGAGGCCTTCGCCAAGGAGCACCCCGACCGCTACTTCGAGTGCTACATCGCCGAGCAGCAGATGGTCGCCTCGGCGGTCGGGCTCGCCTCCCGCGGCTGGGTGCCGTACGCCGCCACCTTCGCGGCCTTCCTGACCCGGGCCTACGACTTCATCCGGATGGCCTCCGTCAGCGGCTCCGGCGTCAACCTCGTCGGCTCGCACGCGGGGGTCGCCATCGGCCAGGACGGGCCCAGCCAGATGGGTCTGGAGGACCTGGCGATGATGCGGGCGGTGCACGGCTCGACCGTGCTGTACCCGTGCGACGCCAACCAGACCGCGCGGCTCGTCGGCGCCATGGCCGGCCTGGAGGGCATCCGCTACCTGCGCACCTCCCGTGGCGCGAGCCCGGTGATCTACGGCCCGGACGAGGAGTTCCCGGTCGGCGGCAGCAAGGTGCTGCGCTCCTCCGGCGAGGACCGGCTGACGCTGGTCGCCGCCGGCGTCACCGTCCACGAGGCGCTGGCCGCCGCCGACGCGCTGGAGGAACAGGGCATCCGGGCGCGGGTGATCGACCTGTACTCGGTCAAGCCCGTCGACCGCGCCACGCTGCGCCGGGCCGCGGAGGAGACGGGCTGCCTGGTGACCGTGGAGGACCATCACCCGGAGGGCGGCATCGGTGACGCGGTCCTCGACGCGTTCACCGACGGCCGGCCCGTGCCGCGCCTGGTGCGGCTCGCCGTGCGGACCATGCCCGGTTCGGCGTCCCCGGACGAGCAACTGCACGCCGCCGGCATCGACGCGGAGTCCATCGCGGCGGCCGGACGGCTGCTGGTGGAGGAGGCGGTCGTGCCGTGAGCGGCAAGGACGGCACGCGCAGGGTGCGGGCGGGACGCCGCACGGTGGAGGTGCACCGGCCGGACAAGGTGCTCTTCCCCGGCGGTGGCGACGCCAAGGAGTACACCAAGGGCGACCTGGTGGACTACCACCGGGCGGTCGCACCCTTCATGCTGCCCCACCTGCGCGGCCGGCCCCTGATGCTGGAACGGCACCCGGACGGCATCGACGGGCCCCGGTTCATGCAGAAGAACACGCCGGAGCACTACCCGGAGTGGATCAGGCGCGTCGACCTGGCCAAGGAGGGCGGCACCGTCCGCCACGCCGTGTGCGACGACACCGCCACCCTGCTGTACCTGGCCGACCAGGCGAGCATCACCCTGCACCGCTGGCTGTCCCGCGCCGACCGCCCGGACCACCCGGACCGGATGGTGTTCGACCTCGATCCGGCGGGCGACGACTTCGAGGCCGTGCGGGAGGCCGCCGGGCTGCTCGGGGAGCTGCTCGACGAACTGGGGCTGCCGTCAGCGCCGATGACCACCGGCTCGCGCGGACTGCACGTGATCGTGCCGCTGAACGGCCGGCACGACTTCGACGACGTGCGCGCCTTCGCCCGGGACGTCGCCGACACCCTCGCCGGCGCCCACCCCGACCGGCTCACCACCGCCGCCCGCAAGAAGGAGCGCGGCGAGCGGCTCTACCTCGACATCCAGCGCAACGCCTACGCGCAGACCGCCGTCGCGCCCTTCACGGTCCGGCCCCTGCCGGGCGCCCCGGTGGCCACCCCGATCACCTGGGAGGAGCTGGACGACCCGGAGCTGAACGCCCGCCGGTGGACCGTGGCCGACGCGGTCGAGCAGGCGCGCACCGATCCCTGGTCGGGCCTGCTGGACCGGGGCCGGGCGCTGGGTCCGGCCCGGCGGCGGCTGAACGCCCTGCGCGGCTGAACCGGCCCGCCGGCGGAAGCGGACGGGTGGCAGATGCATGCGTCCGTAGAGGTTTGGCGAACACGCTTGCGGCCACACGGAGGGGGAGGTGGCCATGTCGAACACAAAAAACACGCAGGACTCGCAGAGTTCACAGGAATCACAGGACTCACAGAATTCGCGTACGTCGAACGGCAACGAGTCGGCCCGGAAGCGGCCGAGCCCGATGGAGGTGCTGCGCCAGGCGCGCGGCCAGCTCGCCGAGCTCACGGGCATGGAGGCGGAGTCGGTGTCGTCCTTCGAGCAGACGGAGGACGGCTGGGCGCTGGAGGTCGAGGTGCTCGAACTCGAGCGCGTGCCCGACACGATGAGCCTGATGGCGAGCTACCAGGTGGAGCTCGACAGCGACGGGCAGCTCACGGGTTACCGGCGGGTCCGCCGCTATGAACGCGGTCGTTCCGACGCGCGCAGGTCCGGCGGCCGCTAGGCCGCCCCACCGGACCACCCGTACCCCTACACGAGGAGGAACATCCGGCATGACTGTCGTACCGGCACAGCAGACCGGCGGCGGAGGCGGCAGCAGCGGTCTCTATGACGTGCTCGAACTTGTTCTGGACAGGGGGCTCGTGATCGACGCGTTCGTCCGTGTCTCCCTGGTGGGTATCGAGATCCTCAAGATCGACGTGCGCGTCGTCGTCGCCAGCGTCGACACCTATCTGCGCTTCGCCGAGGCGTGCAACCGGCTCGACCTGGAGGCCGGGCCGCGCAAGGACCCCGGCCTGCCCGACCTGGTCGGGGAGATGACCGAGTCCGGTGCACGAGGCAAGTCCAAGGGGGCGCTGTCCGGCGCCGCCGAGACCATCTCCGACGCCTTCAAGCAGGCGCGGAGCGAAAGTGAGACCGAATCGCGACCGCGTGCCCGCAAGACGTCGGCCCGCCGGAAGGAGGAGCAGGAGTGAGCACCTACGTCTATGGGATCGCGGCGAGCTCGCACCCCGCGCTTCCGGAGGGCATGGGCGGCGTCGGCGACCCGCCCCGCCCGGTGCGCATCCTGCGCGAGGGTGACCTGGCGGCCATCGTCAGCGAGGCGCCCGAGGGGCTGCGGCCCAAGCGCAAGGACCTGCTCGCCCACCAGAACGTGCTCAGCGAGGCCGGTGCGGCCGGCTGCGTGCTGCCCATGCGGTTCGGCAGTGTCGCCCCGGACGACAACTCCATCACCGCGGTGCTGGCCGAGCGCGCCGAGCACTACAAGGAGCGGCTGCAGGCCCTGGACAACCGGGTCGAGTACAACATCAAGGCCAACCACATCGAAGAGGCCGTCCTGCACCAGGTGATGGCCGAGAGCCCCGACATCCGCAGCCTCGCGGAGGCCAACCGGCAGGCGGGCGGCGGCAGTTACGACGACAAGATCCGGCTCGGCGAGATGGTCGCGGCCGCGGTCAAGGCCAAGGAGGCCGAGGACGGCGCCGCTCTGCAGCGCGCCCTGGAAGGGGCCGCCGACGACGTCAGTGTCGGCCCCGAGTCCACCGGCTGGCTGGCCAACGTGTCGTACCTGGTGAACCGCGACTCGGCCGAGTCGTTCCTGGCCGCGGTCGAGCAGGCGCGCAAGGACATGCCGCACCTGGAGGTGCGGGTCAACGGCCCACTGCCCGCGTACAGCTTCGTCGAGCCCGGCCCGGCCGAGCCCGCGGGGACCGCGGCGGGCGGAACGGACACCGGAGCGGGGTGACGACGTGGGCCTGATCTCGGAGGTGCTGCTGCTGCCGTTCGCACCGGTACGCGGCAGCGCCTGGGCCATCAAGCAGGTGCTCCAGGAGGCCGAGCGCATCTACTACGACCCCGCGACGATCCGGGCCGAACTGGCCCGTCTGGAGGAGCAGCTGGAGGCCGGGGAGATCACGGAGGAGGAGTTCGACCGGCAGGAGGACGAACTCCTCGACCGGTTGGAGACCGCTTCGCGCGGGAGCGCGGGAACAGGCAACGGGACGACACGATGAACCGAATGGGACTGGGTCTCGCCATAGGGGCCGGATATCTCCTGGGCCGGACCAAGAAACTGAAGATGGCGGTGGCCGTCGGAGGTCTGGTCGCCGGGAAGAAGCTGAACCTGAGTCCGCGCATGGTCGCCGACCTGCTCCAGGAGCAGCTGAAGAACAACCCGCAGTTCAAGGAGATCGGCGACCAGCTGCGCGAGGACCTGCGCGGCGTCGGCAAGGCCGCCTCCGGCGCCATGGTCGAGCGCCAGATCGACGCGCTCGCCGACCGGCTGCACGGCCGCACCGCCCAGGTGCGCGACCAGCTGACGGGCGCGGTGCCCGGCCGGCGCAAGGACGAGGACGCCGAGGACGCCGAGGACTCCGACGACGCCGAGTACGCCGAGGACGAGGACGAGGAGCCCGAGGACTCCGGTTCCGGGCAGGACGGGGAGCCGGAGGCGGAGCAGGCCCCGGCCAGGAAGGCTCCGGCGAAGAAGGCCGCGAAGAAGGCCCCCGCCAAGAAGGCCCCCGCGAAGAAGGCGGCGGCACGGAAGACCTCGGCCGCGAAGAAGGCGGCCGCGGGGAACCGGGGCGGCGGCAGCCGCTCCCGGCAGCCGAAGGGAGGCGGTGAGGAATGACCGACACCCTCGGATCGGCGAAGTCCGCCGCGAACGGAGCGTCGAAGAACCCGCTCACCGATGTGGCCCACGGCGAGGCGATGGACCGGCTGAAGGCCGAGCTGCAGGAGTACCTCGCGGCCCAGGCGACCCGCATGCTCACCGGCGTCGGCCGCAAGCTCGGCGAGACCACCGGCAAGCTGAACGACATCGCCGAGGGCAACAGCCCCGGCTTCGCCAAGCTCGCCCTGGACGGCGGGCGCAAGCTCGCCGAGGGCAAGGGGCCGGTGCGCGCCGCGCTGGAGACCGGCGGCTCGCACCTCAAGGACAAGGTCACCGGCGCCTTCAAGAACCTGGGCGGCGGCAAGAAGGGCAAGGGCCGCTCCGGCAACAAGCCCACCGTCATCATCGAGCACATCGACGTGGGCGTGCCCCTGCGCACCGCCTACGACCAGTGGACGCAGTACCAGGACTTCAGCACCTTCGCCAAGGGCGTCAAGAGCGCGAGCCGCGACGACGACACCCACTCCGACTGGCAGGCGAAGATCTGGTGGTCCAACCGCAGCTGGAAGGCGAAGACCACCGAGCAGGTCCCCGACGACCGCATCGCCTGGACCTCGGAAGGCGCCAAGGGCACCACGAAGGGCGTCGTCTCCTTCCACCGGCTCGCCGACAACCTGACCCGGGTGCTGCTGGTCATCGAGTACTACCCGTCCGGCCTCTTCGAGAAGACCGGCAACATCTGGCGCGCCCAGGGGCGCCGGGCCCGGCTCGACCTGAAGAACTTCGCCCGCTTCATCACCATCAAGGGCGAGGCGGAGGACGGCTGGCGGGGCGAGATCCGTGACGGCGAGGTCGTCACCAGCCACGAGGACGCCCTCGCGGAGGAGGAGTCGGAGTCGGAGGAGGGCTCGCAGGACGAGGAGCCCCGCGACGAGGACACCGCGGACGACGAGCCGGAGGGCGAGGAGCCCGAGGACGAGGAGCCGCAGGGCGAGTACGAGGACGACGAGGAGGAGGACGGCGGGGAGCCCGAGGGCGAGTACGAGGACGAGGACGAAGCCGAGGACGAGGCCGGTTACGACGAGGCCGAGGACGAGGAAGCGCCCGAGGACGAGCCCGAGGCGGAGTACGACGAGGACGAGGAGGAAGAGGACGAGTACGAGGACCAGGACGTCGAGGCGGGGAGCCGGCGATGACGACGCCCAGCAGGATGCCCGAACCCTACGGCCAGGGGAGCGGCGCCAACCTCGCCGACATCCTGGAACGGGTGCTCGACAAGGGCATCGTGATCGCGGGCGACATTCGCATCAACCTGCTCGACATCGAACTCCTCACGATCAAGCTGCGACTGATCGTGGCCTCCGTCGACAAGGCGAAGGAGATGGGCATCGACTGGTGGGAGACCGACCCGGCTCTCAGCTCGCGGGCCCGCCGCGACGAACTGGCCCGTGAGAACGCCGAGTTGCGCGAGAGGCTGGCCCGGCTGGAGGAACTGGAGCCCGGCCGCGCGGAGAAGAAGGAGGCACCGTGACCGGACTGCGGTACGTCTACGCCGTCTGCCGCCCCTTCAGCACCCCGCTCCAGGCCCAGCTGACGGGGGTCGCGGGCGACCCGCCCAGAGCGCTGGCTCACCACGGCCTGGTGGCCGTGGTGAGCCACGTACCGGAAGGGGACTTCGCGGAGGAACCGCTCCGCGCCCATCTGGAGGACCTCGAGTGGCTGACCGCGACCGCGCGCGCCCACCAGGGCGTGATCGACGCGCTCACCACCGTCACGACCCCGCTGCCGCTGCGGCTCGGCACCGTCTTCCTGGACGACAGCGGCGTCCGGAGCATGATGGAGGCCCGCGAGGAGGACTTCCGGCGCACCCTGGACCGGCTGGAGGGCCGGGTCGAGTGGGGCGTCAAGGTGTACGCCGAGTCCGAACCGCAGGGAAACGCCGAGCCCGCCCGGAAGCCCGCCTCCGGCCGGGACTACCTGCGCCAGCGGCGTATGCAGACCAGGTCGCACGAGGAGATGTGGCAGCGGGCCGAGGCGTTCTCGACCCGGCTGCACGAGCGGCTCTCCGCATTCGCGGAGGACTCCCGGCTGCACCCGCCGCAGAATCCGGCGCTGTCCAAGGCGTCCGGACGGAACGTGCTGAACGCCGCCTACCTCGTGCCGCGCGCGCGTTCCGAGGAATTCGTGGAAATGGTCGACCGCACGAAGGACGAGGTGCCCGGGATGCGCGTCGAACTCACCGGCCCCTGGGCCGCCTATTCGTTCGCCGGGGAGGGCGCATGACCGACGGGGAGAAGCCGTGACCGTAGTGGAACGCCGTGAGGTGGCCCTCGTGGACCTGCTCGACCGGCTGCTGGCCGGCGGCGTCGTCATCACGGGGGACATCACACTGCGGATCGCCGACGTCGACCTCGTCCGGATCGACCTCAACGCGCTGATCAGCTCGGTGAACGCGCAGGTGCCCTCACCGTTCGAGGAGTTGCTGTGACCTCCCCCGAGCCCCGGCCGGACCCCGCGGTGCCCGATCGCCCCCGCCGCAGGGTCGAGCTCGAACCCGACACCGTCGAGCGTGACCTCATCAAACTCGTGCTGACGGTGGTCGAGCTGCTGCGCCAGCTGATGGAGCGCCAGGCACTGCGCAGGTTCGACGTGGGGGACCTGAGCGAGGACCAGGAAGAGCGGATCGGGCTCACGCTCATGCTGCTGGAGGAGCGGATGGCGGAGCTGCGCGACCGCTACGGACTGCGGCCCGAAGACCTCAATCTGGACCTCGGACCGCTCGGACCGCTGCTTCCCCGGGACTGACTCGGTCCCGGGGGAGCGGGGGCGGGGGCCCCCGTTCACCCTCGGGCGTCCTTCCGGCAGAGCACCTCCCCGTGCGGCACGCTGAACCAGCCGTCCTCCCGGGCACCCCACTCCCGCCATGCCGCGGCCACCCTCCGCAGCTCCTGCTCGCTCGCGTGACCGCCCGCCACGGCCCGGTCCACGTACGCCGACGCCAGCGTGCGGTCGGCCCACAGACCGCTCCACCAGGCACGTTCCTGCGAGGTGGCGAAAGTCCAGGTAGCGGAGCCGGCCGTGACGTCCGTGAACCCGGCCCGCAGCGCCCAGGCCCGCAGCCGGCGTCCCGCGTCCGGCTCACCGCCGTTGGCGCGGGCGACCCGGCCGTACAGGTCCAGCCAGGCGTCCAGCCCCTCGGACGCCGGATACCAGGCCATCGCCGCGTAGTCGGCGTCCCGCACGGCGACGAACCCCCCGGGCCTGGTGACCCGCCGCATCTCCCGCAGCGCGCGCACCGGGTCGCCGACGTGCTGGAGCACCTGGTGCGCGTGGACCACGCAGAAGGTGTCGTCCGGGTAGTCCAGGGCGTGCACGTCGGCGACGGCGAAGTCGATGTTGGCCAGCCCCCGTTTTGCCGCCGTGGCGCGCGCCCGCTCCAGGACCTCCGGTGCCCGGTCGACCCCGGTGACGTGCCCGTCGGGCACGAGTCCGGCCAGGTCGGCGGTGATGGTGCCCGGCCCGCAGCCGACGTCCAGGACCCTCATGTGCGGCTTGAGCGAAGGCAGCAGGTACGCGGCCGAGTTGGCGGCGGTCCGCCAGGTGTGCGAGCGCAGCACCGACTCGTGGTGCCCGTGCGTGTAGACGGCGGTCTCCCGTGGTTCCGGCATGGCGGACACCACCCCTTCCGTTCCGGTCGGCATGGGATCACCGTACGCAGCGCAGCCGAATGATGAGACAGGCGTCCCGTGATGTGGACTGACGGTGTGTCAGTCACCGGCGATGGGCCGGTACACCGTCAGCGCCTCGGGCAGCTTCTCCAGCGTCACGCGCCCCTCCACCTCGGTCACCTCGCCGTCGTAGGCGAGGAGCGTGCCGGGCGCCACGTGGTCCAGGCGAAGCCGCTCCACCTGTACGGCCGCGTGGGCGGGGGAGCGGGTCAGGGGTCCGGCGAGCGCGGCGGCGAGCAGCCGCAGGGCCGGGCGGCGGCCCCCGTGCACCACCCGCACGTCGAGCTGCCCGTCGGCCAGGTCCAACCGCCGCCCGGGCGCCAGTCCCATCCGGTGGTAGGTGCCGTTCCCGGCGAACAGCAGCCACAGGGGACGCGTCCGCCCCTGGAACTCGGCCTCCAGCGGATGCCGGTCGGCCCGCAGCACGCGCAGGACCGCGAGCACCCCGGCCGGCCAGCCGCCGATCCGGTGCGACCAGCGCTCCCTCTCCCGCACGAGCTCCGGGTACACGCCGACGCTGCACGTGTTGAGGAAGACCCCGTGCCGGTCCCCGCAGGAGTACCGCCCCACGTCCACGCGCACGGCGTCCCCCTGGCGCAGCGCGCGGGCGAGGTCGCGTACGTCCTCCACGCCCAGGTCGTGGGCGAAGTGGTTGAGGGTGCCGCCGGGCAGGACCGCGAGGGGGACGCCGAAGCGGAGCGCGGCCCGGGCCGCGGTGTTCACGGTGCCGTCGCCGCCGCACACCCCGAGGACCCGGGCACGGGCGGCCGCCTTCTCCAACTCGGCCGCCACGTCTTCGGGTCGGCACTCGACCACCTCGGCACGCGGCAGGGCGTCCCGCAGGGCCCGCGCCCGCTCGGCTGTTCCCGAGGCGGTGTTCGCCACGAGCACGAGCCCCTCGCCCTCCGGCAGCGCCGGGACCTGCGCGCGGGGACGGGCCGGCGGTACCGTCTGCCCGCGCGTCGGCACCAGGCTCCGCAGGGCGAACGCCACGCCCACGCCCAGGGCCGCGCCCGCCAGGACCTCGCTCGGGAAGTGGGCACCGCCGCGGACGCGTGCGAGGGCGACCGAGCCCGCCACCGGGGCGGTGACCGCGCCCCAGGCCGGAGACTCCAGGGCGACACCGGCCGCGAAGGCGGCGGCCCGTGCCGCGCGGCCGGAGGGGAGCGAGGTGGTGACCGGCCTCAGCCTGCGCAGCAGCGGGAACGGGGCGAGGGCCGGCCGGGGACGGCGGACCCGGCGCGGGCCGAGGCCCTTCACGGCGACGGAGGCCAGGACCGTCGAGGCCAGGCCCCGGGCCGCCGCACGACGGGCGCGGGGAGTACGGCTCGCCGCCAGCGCGGCCGCCGCCGCCCACCACACCGCACCGTGGTCCGCGCCGCCGCCCGTGCCCGGTGGCAGGGGGCGCGCACCCCGCCCGCGCCGGGCCGCGACGGCCCGGTAGAGGCGGGCGTCCAGGGCGAGGGCGAGCTCGCGCAGGGAACGCTGCCCGGGCTTCGTGGTGGTGAGGTCCAGGTCGGAGGTCGTCATGGCAAGCGGGTACCCGGCGGGAGCCGGCGCACCGCCGCCCGGGGTTAGGCTCGAGGCCGGTCATCGCTACAACGGAGGGGGAACCGGGGCATGAGCGGGCGAGTGGCGGCGGTCAGCAGCAACGGGCAGTACTCGTTCACCAAGCCGAACCGGGACAGCATCACGCTGCTCGCCGGTCTGGGGGTGGAGGGGGACGTGCACGCCGGTGTGACGGTCAGGCACCGCTCGCGCATCGCGCAGGACCCCACGCAGCCCAACCTGCGCCAGGTGCACCTCGTCCACGAGGAGCTCTTCGCCGAGGTCCGCGACGCGGGGTTCGAGGTGGCGCCCGGAGGGCTCGGCGAGAACGTCACGACGCGGGGCCTCGACCTGCTCGGCCTGCCGACCGGCACACTGCTGCACCTCGGCGACTGCGCGGTGGTGGAGGTGACGGGACTGCGCAATCCCTGCATGCAGATCGACCGGTTCCAGGAAGGGCTGTTGAAGCGGGTCGTCGGCCGGGACGAAGCGGGGAACGTCGTGCGCAAGGCCGGGATCATGAGCGTGGTGCGGGAGGGCGGCGTGGTACGCCCGGGCGACGTGATCAAGGTGGAACTCCCGGCCGAGCCGCACCGGCCGCTGCGGAAGGTCTGACCGCTCGTGAGGTGCCCGGCGCGGGTGCCGGGGGCCGCCCGGCCGGAAATGCGTTTGCCCCGCCCCGCCCCGGCCGCACAGAATCGCCGCCATGGGTCACCTCGAAGCCGCGCACCTGGAGTACTACCTGCCCGACGGAAGGGCACTGCTGGGTGACGTGTCGTTCCGGGTGGGGGAGGGCGCCGTCGTCGCGCTCGTGGGGCCCAACGGCGCCGGGAAGACGACCCTGCTGCGCCTGCTCGCCGGCGAGATCAAACCGCACGGCGGGTCCGTCACCGTCGGCGGCGGGCTCGGCGTCATGCGGCAGTTCGTCGGATCCGTACGCGACGAGACGACCGTGCGCGACCTGCTCGTCTCCGTGGCCACCCCCCGCATCCGCGAGGCGGCCCGGGCCGTCGACGCCGCCGAGCACGCCCTCATGACCGTCGACGACGAGGCCGCCCAGCTGACGTACGCCCAGGCCCTCGCCGACTGGGCCGAGGCCCGCGGCTACGAGGCCGAGACGCTGTGGGACATCTGCACCACGGCCGCGCTCGGCATCCCGTACGACAAGGCACAGTGGCGTCAGGTCCGCACCCTCTCCGGCGGCGAGCAGAAACGCCTCGTCCTGGAGGCCCTGCTGCGCGGCACCGACGAGGTCCTCCTCCTCGACGAGCCCGACAACTACCTCGACGTCCCCGGCAAACGCTGGCTGGAAGAACGCCTCGCCGAGACCCGCAAGACGGTCCTGTTCGTCTCCCACGACCGCGAGCTCCTGGCCCGCGCGGCCCAGCGCATCGTCTCCCTGGAACCCAGTCCCACCGGCGCCGACGCCTGGGTGCACGGCGGCGGCTTCGCCACCTTCCACGACGCCCGGCGCGAGCGCTTCGCCCGGTTCGAGGAGCTGCGCAGGCGCTGGGACGAGAAGCACGCCCAGCTGAAGAAGCTGGTGCTGAATCTCCGTCAGGCCGCCTCGGTGAGCCACGAGATGGCCTCCCGCTACCACGCCGCCCAGACCCGCCTGCGCAAGTTCGAGGAGGCCGGCCCGCCCCCCGAGCCGCCGCGCGAGCAGGACATCAGGATGCGGATCAAGGGCGGCCGCACCGGCGTCCGGGCCGTCACCTGCGAGCAGCTGGAGCTCACGGGCCTGATGAAGCCCTTCGACCTGGAGGTCTTCTACGGCGAGCGCGTCGCCGTCCTCGGCTCCAACGGCTCCGGCAAGTCGCACTTCCTGCGCCTGCTCGCCGGCGAGGACGTGGCCCACACGGGCCACTGGAAACTGGGCGCCCGGGTCGTGCCCGGCCACTTCGCGCAGACGCACGCGCACCCGGAGCTTGAGGGCCGCACGCTGCTGGACGTCCTGTGGAAGGAGCACGCACAGGACCGCGGCGCGGCCATGTCCCGGCTGCGCCGCTACGAACTGACCCACCAGGCCGAGCAGACGTTCGACCGGCTGTCCGGTGGACAGCAGGCCCGCTTCCAGATCCTGCTGCTGGAGCTGCAGGGCGTGACCGCGCTGCTGCTCGACGAGCCGACCGATAACCTGGACCTGGAGTCGGCCGAGGCGCTCCAGGAGGGCCTGGAGGCGTTCGAGGGGACGGTCCTCGCGGTCACCCACGACCGCTGGTTCGCCCGCTCCTTCGACCGCTACCTGGTCTTCGGCGCCGACGGCCGGGTCCGGGAGACCCCGGACCCGGTCTGGGACGAACGCCGGGTGGAACGGGCCCGCTAGCGCGGGCTCCTACCGCGTTCGGCTCCGCGTATCCCGGCTCCGTGGGAAGACGCCCTGGCGCCGGGGCCCGCCTCCGCGCCGGGCCCGTTCGTCCCGAGAGGCCTCGGCGCCCGCGAGGGGCTTGCCCGCGCGAAGCCCTGGCCCGTGCGGGGCCTGGCGCGCGGGCGTCCGGCCCCGTGTGTTCACTTCCAGCGCAGCAGCGCCCCCAGGCCGCCCGCCGGTACGTCCTGCTCGGACACCGACAGCGCGTTCGCGTCCGTGGCCACCGCCGAACGGATCAACGCGTCGTCCGCCCGGGCCGGCCACGAGTGCTGCTCGCCGAGGATCTTCAGGTCGGTCCGCCGCACGGCGACCTGGTCGGGGTCCTCGCCGATCCACACCTCGCGGTGCGCGTCGGGCCCGTCCAGCCTGACCAGCAGCTCGTCGATGCGGTGCTCGCGCGCCGCCTCGATCAGCGCCGGAACCCCCTCGACGGCCCCGGCCCGGCCCTCGTCGTCCGGGGTGCGGGCGGCGCGGAACCGTTCCAGCTCCGCCTCTGCCTGCCGCGCCACGTGCTCGGCGCGGGCCCGCTCCACGTCGCCGTCGAGGAGCCGGCTGCCCGTGCCGTGCGGCGCCTCGACCACGAGGTCGTGCAACCGCTTCGGCAGCCGCTCGTGCACGGACCGCCGCTCCCGGTCGTCCCCGACCAGGATCAGCAGGTCGGCCCGCGTCTCCTCCTGGCACACGGCGAGTGCGTCGGCGATCTCGGCGGCGTTGTGCTCCCAGGTGTTCTCCACCCGGAGCTGGAAGTGCCGCTCGGACCAGTCGGCGGAGCTCGTCCGGTGCACCGGCCACTGCCGCCCGGTGACGCCGCCGGCGTCCTCCCGGCCCAGCGCGTTGCGCAACTCGAAGTCCGCGCCCTTGCGGTCGACGTACGCGACGACGCACACGGGATCCTCGCCCGCCAGGTCCAGCAGCGGTGCGACACGGGGCAACGGCGCCCATTCGGCCCAGTCGCCGCCCCGCGGGGGACGGACCAGCGGCGGGTCGAGGACCACCTCGCCGGCACGGGCGAACAGGGCCCGGCCGTGTGGGTCGGAAGAGTGCCGCAGATCCTCGATCGCGCTCTGCACGGCCCGGCAGGTCGCCTCGTCCGCGCCCTGCTCGGCGAGCTGCCGCGCCATCGCCTGCGCCGTCAGCTGCCGCTCGTGCGGGGTGTCCTCCGTTTGCCGGGAGGTGTCGACGTACACGGAGGCCCAGGGGCCGGGGTGTTCGTACAGTGGGTGCAGGAAAGCGAGATCCATGGCTCCCTCCGGATGCCGCTCGGGGGTAGTGCTCAGTTGCTCCCGGGGCGGGTACCCGGACCGCATGAACGAACACGACGAGCGGGGCGACACGATGACCGGAGTGGACCCTGGCCGGCTGGACGACCAGCAGCTCATGAAGGAGCTGGAGACCATCCACCGCACGCGCCACGACACGCTGCTGTACGGCTCGAACGACGCGCTGCGGGCCCACAACGAGCGCATGGCGCAGCTGGAGGGCGAGTACCTGCGCCGCAATCCGAACCGCCCGGTGGCCGCGGGCCGCACGCGCGAAGGGGCCCGGGAGCGCGGGAGCGGGGAGTCGGCGACTCCCACGACACCCGGCACCTGAGCCCCTCACCGCTGCGGAACGCGCGAGCGCGACAGCACCGCCACGAAGCCCCCTCGCCTCGAAAGGAACCTTCCGAGGCGAGGGGGGGCGCGTCGTCCCGCCGGTGGCCGGCGCCGGCCGCCGTCAGGCGGCCTCGCGGGCGAAGACGTCGAGGAACGTCTCGCAGAACGCCTTCAGGTCGTCCGGCTTGCGGCTGGTGACCAGCTTGTTGGCCCCGTGGTCGCAGACCTTCACCTGCTCGTCGACCCAGGTGCCGCCCGCGTTGCGGATGTCGGTCTGCAGGCTCGGCCACGACGTCAGCACCCTGCCGCGCACGACGTCGGCCTCGACCAGCGTCCACGGCGCGTGGCAGATCGCCGCGACGGGGCGGCCCTGCTCGAAGAAGTCCCGGACGAACGCGACGGCCCCGCCGTCCATCCGCAGGAAGTCCGGGTTGGCCACACCGCCCGGCAGCACCAGCGCGCCGAACGAACCGGGCGAGGTCTCGCCCACGACCTCGTCGACCGGGAAGGTGTCCGCCTTGTCGAGGTGGTGGAACGCCTGGATCTCCCCCTCCTTCGTCGACACCAGCACGGGCTCGTGGCCGGCGTCCTTCGCCGCCTGCCACGGATCGGTCAGCTCGACCTGCTCGACGCCCTCGGGTGCGACCAGAAACGCGATACGCATGGTGTTCGACGTCCTTTCCTGTTGCTGTGTCCGTTGCTCCGGCTCGGTCCCCGTGTCCGGGCTAGTCGCCGCCGCGGGTGTCCGGCTCGGCGCGGCTGATGTCCGCGAGCGCCGACGCGGGGTCCTCGGCCTCGGCCACGTCGCCGAGGCTGACGACGCCGACCGGCAGTCCGTTCTCCACCACCGGGAGCCGGCGCACGGCGTGCTCGCGCATCAGCGCCACCGCCGTCTCCACCCGCTCGTCCGGCGTCACCGTGACCGGGCCCTTCGTGCACACGGCCCGCGCGCTCACGGTCATCGGGTCGGCGCCATCGGCGACGGCCCGCACCGCGATGTCACGGTCGGTGAGCACACCGATCACGTCCTGCCCGTCGGCCACCACCACGTCGCCGATGTTCTGCGTGCGCATCAGTTGCGCCGCCTCGACGAGCGAGGCGTCCGGGCGCACGGCGACCACACCCGGAGTCATCACGTCCTTCACCAACTCGGCCTTCACCGATGTCTCCGTCCCTCACCGGGCCGGCGCGGGCACCGCGACGCACCCGGCGGCGCGGCCCGCAGTGCCCCCGCACGGCCCTTACGCGTACTCCTCCGGACCGGTCTCCCGGACCCGGACCAGGGCCTGGGCCAGCTCCTGGACGTTGCCGTAGCGCTCCTGGCGCGGCAGCCGCTCCATGGCCTCGACGAGCGCGTCGGGCGCCCGGCGGCCGCGCAACTCGCGGGCCAGCTCGCGCGGACCCGCGGGGAACGCCCTGCGGCCCAGGATCCGGGCCAGGTCCAGCCGCACGGACTCCAGGGACGTCGGCCCGCGGCCCGGCGTGACCGGCCCGTACGCGACGTCGGGGTCGTCCTCGGCGGCCGGCTCCGGGTCGTGCCACTCCTCGGTGCGCGTGGGGTGCCCGGACCTGAGCAGACCCTGCAGTTCGTGCTTCATCTCGTCGTCCCGGTGGACGCTCAGCCGGTCGCTGCCTCGCTGCATGTCTCCCTCCAGACCTTCGGGGGTCCGCACCGCGTACCCGAACACCGGGAGCCGACACGGATCGGGCGCACCGGATCGCCGGGGTGCTGTGGTTTGCGCCACCGGCTGCGGGAGACCCGCACCCCACCCCCCACACTTCTCTGGGGAAGGACCCGCCATGGCGTTGCTCGCTGTGCTCATTCCGCTGCTGATGCTCGGGGTGGTGCTGGTGCTGGGCCGATACGAGGAACTGCTGCTGCCGCAGGGGGACACCGTCCGGCGCGAACCGGCCGGCGCTCCCCCCGCCACCACGGCCGCTACCTCTCCCGCCCCGGCAGGAACTCCTGCACCTTCGCCTTGAGGCCCTGCCTGACCACCGATCCCCGGTCCGCGTCGCCCTTCAGGATCGACGCGGCGGTCGCCTCCATCTGCTCCCAGGTGGCGTGCGGCGGGATCGGTGGCACAGCGGGATCGGTGAGGAACTCGACCACCGCGGGGCCGTCCGCCTCCAGCGCGGCACGCCAGGCCGCCTCGACGTCCTCGGGCTTCTCCACCCGGATGCCGGTCAGTCCCAGGGACCGCGCGAACGCCGCGTAGTCCACGTCCGGCAGCTCCTGCGAGGGCAGGAACGACGGCGCGCCCCCCATGGCCCGCAGCTCCCAGGTGACCTGGTTCAGATCACGGTTGTTCCACACCGCGACCACCAGCCGCGGGTCCTCCCACAGGTGGCGGTACTTCGCCGCGGTGATCAGCTCGGCCATGCCGTTCATCTGCATCGCACCGTCCCCGACCAGGGCGATCGCCGGCCGGTCCGGGTGCGCGAACTTGGCGCCGATCACGTACGGCACCGCGCAGCCCATCGTGGCCAGGGTGCCGGAGAGCGAGCCGCGCATGCCCGCCCGCATGGTCACGTGCCGCGCGTACCAGTTCGCCGTCGAGCCCGAGTCCGAGGTGACGATCGCGTTGTCCGGCAGCAGCGGGTCCAGGGCGTGGGCCACGTACTCCGGATTGACCGGATCGGCCTCCAGCGCGGCCCGCCGCTCCAGGACCTCGCGCCAGTGCCTCACGTTGTCGCACACCGTGTCGTACCACTCGCGGCCGCGGCCCCCCTCGATCAGCGGGATCAGCCGTTCCAGGGTGGCCTTCGCGTCGCCGACCAGGTTCACCTCGTAGGGGTAGCGCATGCCGATCATGTGCGGGTCGATGTCGATCTGCACGCCCCGCGCCTTGCCGAACTCCGGCAGGAACTGGGAGTACGGGAACGACGAGCCGATCGTCAGCAGGGTGTCGCAGTCCCGCATCAGCTCGTAGGACGGGCGGGTGCCCAGCAGGCCGATCGAGCCGGTGACGTACGGGAGTTCGTCGCTGAGGACGTCCTTGCCGAGCAGCGCCTTGGCGACGCCCGCGCCGAGCAGTTCGGCGATCCGCTCCACCTCGGCCCGCGCACCGGACGCGCCCTGCCCGACCAGGATGGCCACCTTGTCACCGGAGTTGAGGATCTCGGCCGCCCGCCGTACCGCGTCGTCGGACGGGACCGCCGTCCACGAACGCCGGTCCAGGCTGGAGGGGACCATCTTGAACTCGTGCGTCGGGGGCTCGTAGTCGAGCTCCTGCACGTCGCCGGGGAGGATGACCGCGGTCGGGCAGCGGCGCGCGTAGGCGGTGCGGATCGCCCGGTCCAGCACGTTGGGCAGCTGCTCGGGCACCGTCACTGTCTCCACGAAGTCGGAGGCGACGTCCTTGAACAGCGTGTGCAGATCGACCTCCTGCTGGTAGGAGCCGCCCATCGCGCTGCGGTGCGTCTGCCCGACGATCGCCAGCACCGGCACGTGGTCCAGCTTGGCGTCGTACAGGCCGTTCAGCAGGTGGATCGCCCCCGGCCCCGACGTAGCGGCGCACACCCCGAGACGACCGCTGAACTTGGCGTAGCCGACCGCCTGGAGCGCCGACATCTCCTCGTGCCGCGCCTGCACGAACCGCGGCTCGTTCTCGGCCCGCCCCCACGCGGCGAGCAGGCCGTTGATGCCGTCCCCCGGATAACCGAAGACCTGCTCCACCCCCCACTCGCGCAGCCTGCGCAGGACGTGGTCGGCGACCTTGGTGCTCATGTACGACCTCCTGGACGCGTGGAACGGAGCGGACCGTACGAGTCACCCGGTGCGACGGCGGAAAACGCCGAGCTCCGGCCCGTGTTCGGGCACGGGGGCCGGGCGGGCGCACCCCAGGGCTTCTGACAGGAGGCACGGTGATCGTGCCCGCCCGGCCCAGAGCACGCCCCAGGGGACGGTGACCAGCCCGGCGCGCTCCGTGACGGGATCGGCGAGGCCCGGCTGCCCAGGGCGGACCGGCCCGCCGGACGCGGCCGCAGCCGCGGCGGGAGCTTCGGGGACCCGCGCCAGGCCGCGGCCGTCGGCCTGGCCGAGGCCGTCGACCGGCACCCCCCGGGCGCGGTGCGCGAGCAGGTCGTGCGGGATGTCGTCCGGGAGCCGTGTTCACCCGGTCGGCGGGTGCCGTCCCGCTAATGGCGGTCGGCCGCGCGCGGTGGCCCGCCGGGGTCGCTGTGATGGCGGCAGGGCCTTCCCGCCGTCGCCCGAAGGAGCTCGCTCCATGCGCCGCACCCTCCACGCACTGTCCGTCGCCGCCCTGACCGCCTCGGCCCTGGCGGGCTTCGCACCGGCCGTGTCCGCCGAACCGGCCGCCGAGGTCGCTCCCGCCACGGTCCGGCCCGGAGGGACGCTCACCATCTCGGTCAGCTGCGATCCGACCGGGGGACCGCCGCCCGAGAGCATCGACGCGACCTCGCAGGCGTTCGAGGAGGGCACGGTGGCGCTGCGGAAGGTCACCGGCAACGACGACGAGCTGTCCGGCCCCGCCTACCGCGGCACGGCCCTCATCGCCTCCGTCGAGAACTTCGAGGGGGATCCGGACGCCCTCGGCGAGGACTCCGCGTGGACCGTCGACGGCACCTGCCCGGCGGCTCCCGGCGGGGAGGGCAAGCCGTGGAGCGCGACCTTCACGGTGGCCCACGGCGCGGAACCCCACCCGCCGTCCCACCAGCCCACCCACAAGCCCCCGCACCACCCCTGCCCCGAGCCGTCGCACCACCGCGAACCGCATCCCACCGCGTGCGCCGAAGCTCCCGTCCAGCGCGGCGTGCGGGCCGGTGACGGCGGGGCCTTCACCGACTCCGTCCCGGCCCTGGTGGCCGGCGGGCTGCTGATCGCGGGCGCGTGCGGCGCGGCGGTGCACCGGCTGCGCAACCGGGAGAGCGACCCCCACCACTGACCGCGCGGCACCCCACCGGTCCCGCGCACACAACCGCCCCGGGCGCACACCACCGCCTCGCGAGCCCCCCGCTTCCCCGGCCCGGCCCGCTCATGCTGTGACCGTCGCAACCCGGGCGGGGCCCTTGGGACGGCCGCACGGTGGGTACTCAGTGCCCGAGGGCACGGGCCGCACCGTACGGACCACCGGGCAGCGGACGGCGCAGGCGCCGAGGGCGACACGACACGGCGGCACGAGTCACTGCGGAGGTACGGATGCGGCGGACGGACCCGGAAGGCCACGGCCCGGTCCGGTTCGGGCCGCCGCTCCCCGAGGACGGCCTGCCCGTCCTGCCGGAGCTGTCGGCGGTGCTCGCGGCGGCCGCCTCCCGCGGCGGCCACGAGCCGGTCGGCGGCGGCCCCGCCCTCAAAGAGGCCGCCTGCGGCTACTGGGACCGGCGCGGACTGCGCTGCGACCCCGACCGCGTTGCCGCCGCCCCCGGCGCTCCCGCGCTGCTCCTCGCCCTGACCGCGGCGATCGGCGGCGACGTCCTCGTGCCGAGGCCCTGCGCCGCCTGGTGGGCGCCGTACGCACGCCTGCTGGGACGCCCCGCCTTCCACGTGCCCACCCCGCCCGAGAGCGGCGGCGTGCCTGACCCCTACGCGCTGCTGGAGACGGTGCGCCGGGTCCGCGCCGAGGGCGGCGACCCGCGTCTGCTGGTGCTGTCCGTCGCGGACGACCCCACGGCCACCGTCGCCCCTCCCGAACTGCTGCACGAGACCGTCGAGGCCGCCCAGGGAGAGGGCCTGCACCTGGTCAGCGACGAGACCTGGCGCGACACCCTGCACGATCCGCACGACACCGTGCTGCTCAGCCCCGCCGAGATGCTGCCCGACCGGGTCACCGTGGTCTCCGACCTGGCCGGCGCCCTGCTGCCGCCCGGCTGGCCGGCCGCCGTGGCGCGCTTCCCGGCCGGCGACGACGCCGACGGCCTCCACGCGCGCGTGCGCGACGTGCTCACGGCCCTCGACGGGCGGGTCGCCGCCCCGGTCGCCGCTGCCGCCGGGTACGCACTCGGAGAACCGGACCCCGTCGCCCGGCGCGTGGCCGCCGCCGTGCGCCTGCACGCACGCCTGGCCGCCGCCCTGCACTCCACCGTGGTCTCCGCCGGCGCCCTCGCCCGCCCCCCGCGCTCCGGCCGCCACCTGTACGCGGACCTCGGCCCGCTGCGCCCCGCCCTGGCCGTGCACGGCGTCGGTGACGCACAGGACCTGGAGGACTTCCTCACCGCCCGGCTCGGCTTGCCCGCGCCGGGCGGCCACCGCTTCGGCGACGGCCTGGAAGCCCCGCGCGTGCGGCTCTCCACCGGCGCACTGGTGTCCGGCTCCGACAGCGAACGCGCGGAATGCCTCACCTCCCCCACGCCGTTGGAACTGCCGCAGGTGCAACGCGCGTTGATCCGACTGAGGTCGGTCTTCGACGATCTCCGCGACGACGCTCAGCGAGGGGAGCCCCAGCGATGACGCAGCAGTCCGAGTCGACCGCCACCACGACCACCGGCCCGGTCACCCCGCAAGCCGACGCCCCGGCCCTGCCGTCACCCCTGGCCGCCCCGTACCCGCCGCTGGCCGAGCCCCGGCCGCTGGGCGAGCGCCGGGTGTGGCCGCGCACCTTCCACGACCGGCTCACCGCCCCGCTGCCCGGCCTGAAGGCCATGGCCCGCTTCGCCCGCGAAGGCGCCGTGAGACCCGGCCCCGAAGGGCTGGCCGACATTCCCCGCCTGCCCTACGCCCCCGCCCCGCTGCCCCGCGTCGACACCCGCACGGTCGCCGTCACCTGGGCGGGGCACGCGAGTTGGGTCCTGCGGATCGGCGGGCTCACGGTCCTCACCGACCCGGTCTGGTCCCGCCGCATCCTCGGCACCCCGGCGCGCATCACGCCCGTCGGCGTCCCCTGGGAGGACCTGCCGCGCGTCGACGCCGTCGTCATCAGCCACAACCACTACGACCACCTGGACGCCCCGACCCTGCGCCGGCTCCCGCGCGACACCCCGGTCTTCGTCCCGGCGGGGCTCGCCCGCTGGTTCCACCGCCGCCGCTTCACCCGCGTCACCGAACTGGACTGGTGGGAGGCGGCCGAACTGAACGGCGTCCGCTTCGACTTCGTCCCGTCCCACCACTGGTCCAAGCGCACCCTCACCGACACCTGCCACAGCCTCTGGGGCGGCTGGGTCCTCACCGACCGGGACGGCCGGCGCGTCTACTTCGCCGGCGACACCGGCTACGGCCACTGGTTCTCCCGCATCGGCCGGCGCTACCCGGGCATCGACCTGGCGCTCCTGCCCATCGGCGCCTACGATCCGCGCTGGTGGCTCAGCGACGTCCACTGCGACCCGGAGGAAGCGGTCCGGGCGGCCCAGGACCTGGGAGCGGCGAGGATGGCCCCCATGCACTGGGCCACGTTCGTCCTGTCGGCCGAGCCGGTCCTGGAACCCCTCACCCGCGTCCGGGCGGCCTGGGAGAAGACGGGCCTGCCCCGCGAGAACCTCTGGGACATGCCGGTGGGCGCTTCCAGGGTGCTGTAGCGACACGCTCCCCGGCAGGGGCGCCGGGAACGTGCGGGGCGCGGGCGACTGCGCGAGCAACCGCACAACCCGCTCTCCGCGCACCGCAGACGCTCCCGCGGACGCCCGGGGGCCGCAGAGCCCTACCGCACCCGCCGCACCACACTCGGCACGACACTGAGCAGCAGCGTCAGCCCGATCGCCGCCACGACACCCTCCCACGGCTCGTCGAACAGCGACCCGCCGAGAATGCCGATCAACTGGTACGTCACGGCCCAGGCCAGGCAGGCCGGGAAGTTCCCCCGGGAGAACCGCCGCAGCGGCCACTTCGCCAGCAGACACGCCAGCATCACCGGAATCCGCCCGGCCGGCACCAGCCGGGAGAGCACCAGCACGGCGACCCCGTGCCCGGCCAGCTTCTCCTGGGCCTGGGCCAGCCGGTCCTCCGGCGCCCGCGCGCGGAGCGCCTCCAGCCAGCGCGACCCGTTCTTCGACTTCAGCCCCCGCCGCCCCAGCCAGTACAGCGCCGCGTCCCCGAGGAACGCCGCCAGCGACGCCGTCACGAACACCATCGCCAGCGAGAACGGCGCCGTCTGGTGGAACGCCACCACCGCGGCCGAACTCACCAGCGCCCCCGTCGGGATCACCGGCACCAGCGCCCCGAGAAGCACCAGCACGAAGAGCGTCGGGTACCCGATCGCCTGCTGCGTCGACTCCGGCACCACGGCCGCCGGTGTGACGGCCGACGCCGCGAGCAGGGGCAGCCCGGCCAGAGCCACGGGCGCGGACCATGTCACCGCGCCGCCTCCAGCCGCACACTCTCGCCGTGCTCGAGCCGGTGCACCACCGCCCCGGGGGCGTGCCGGGCCGCCAGCCGTACGAACTCGTCCCCCGGCGCGTGGAACTCGTGGGGGCGCACGGAGTCCATCCCGATCGGCCAGTACGTGCCGTAGTGCACCGGCACCGCGCTGCCCGCCCCGAGGAGCGCCAGCGCCTGGGCCGCCCGGCCCGCGTCCAGGTGCCCCTCGCCCAGGTGCGGGCCCCAGCCGCCCACCGGCAGCAGGGCCACCTCGACCGGCCCGACCTCCTTCGCCATCTCGTCGAACAGCCCGGTGTCCCCGGCGAAGTACGTGCGGGCCTCGCCGGCTATGACGTAGCCGAGGGCGGGGGAGCGGTGCGGTCCGAACGGCAGCCGCCGCCCGTCGTGCCGCGCCGGCACGGCCCGTACGACGACGTCGCCGACCGCCGTCTCGTCGCCGGGCACCACCTCGGTGACCCGCAGGTGCGTGAGCCGGCGCAGCGCGGGCACCGCCCGGCGCGCGCCCCGGGGCACGAGGAGGCGCGTGCCCGGCGCCAGCCGCGTCAGCGACGGCACGTGCAGGTGGTCGGCGTGCAGGTGCGACACCAGTGCGACGTCCGCGCGGTGGGCTTCGACGGGCGGCAGGGCCCCGCGCCGGCGGCGCAGGTGCGCGAGCCGGCGTGCGAACAACGGGTCGGTGAGCACGCGCACGTTCGAGTCCTCGACGGTGCAAGTGGCGTGACCCCACCAGGTGATCTCCACCGGCACTTCTTTGCCTCCTTCGCGCGACTCCCCGAAGCCTACGTGCAGGAGTAGGGTCGGCGGCGAAACCGGAGGTGAGGGGGGACGCCATGGTGCCGGTGCGGGTCACGGCGATCGCGAGTCTGACGCCGCTGGAGGAGCTGGACCGGGACCCGTTCCTGGTCGACTCCCGCAGCCAGCACGCGATGTGCGCCCGCTGGGCCGCCGAGCGGGGCTACACCGTCAGCCGCGAGCTGCTGGTCCGGGGACTGCGGCCCGACCACGGCGCTCTGTGGGACGGCGTCCGGCCCGGCCTCGACCTGTTCGTGGCACCGAGCCGGCGGGTCCTGGAGAGCGCGCTCGCCTCCGTCGAGGAGTTCACCGCGGAGTGCGCGCGGCGCGGCGTCCGGGTCGAGACGGTGGGCCGCGCGGAACCGGCGTACGACGCGGCGATGAAGGCGTGCGTGCACCGCCGGCTGTCGATGCCGACGGCCGGGTACGACGGCCGCTGAAGCCCCGGGCGGAGGGTGCGGGCCGGGGACGTGGGAGCCCTCCCGGGCGTTGTGACAGGGTGAGGGAGGGCCCGCGGACGCGGCGGGCCGGGACGTGAGGTGGCTGGGCGTGCGGGGCGTGTGGTGGCGGCGGGCCGCCAGTCAGGTCGGGCGGAGCGTCGCCGTGTGGGCGGTCTCCACCGTCACCATGCTGGTGCTGGCCGGGATCCTGCCGGACTTCCGGCTCCGTTCGGCGGACGGCGACAGCGCGACCGACATCGCCGTCACGGCCGCGTTCGGCGCCGGTGCCTTCGGCGTGCTGTCGGCCGTGGTCTGGCCGCTGCTCGTGCGGCTGCTCCTCCTCGTACCGGCGCTCGTGCTGGGCCTGCTGGTGTTCTTCCTGAACGGGGCGCTGCTGCTGCTCGCCCTGCGCCTCAACCCCGCCGAGCGCGGCGCCGCCGCCCCGGAGACCGCGGTCGTGGTCGCCGCGGTGATGTCGGCGGTGGCGTCCGCGACCGGCGCCGCCCTCGCCGTCCGCGACGACGACGCCTACCGCCGCCGGCTGTACCGCCTCTCCGACCGCCGCCGCCGGTCCGGACCTCCCTGCCCGCCGAGCCCCGGCACCGTCTTCCTGCAACTGGACGGCGTGGGCCACGACACGCTGCTCGACGCGGTCGGCGGGGGCCTGATGCCCACCGTCGCGCGCTGGCTCGACCCGGGCCCCGGCGGCCGCCCCAGCCACCGGCTCACCCCCTGGCGCACCGACTGGTCCAGCCAGACCGGCGCCAGCCAGCTCGGCATCCTGCACGGCAGCAACCACGACGTCCCCGCCTTCCGCTGGTACGAGAAGGACACCCGCGAGGTCGTCGTCTGCAACCGCCCCACCAGCGCCGCCGAACTCCAGCGCCGCGCCGTCGGCTACGCCGGGCACGGCGGCCTGCTCACCGTGGACGGCGCCAGCCGGGGCAACCTCTTCGGCGGCGGCGCCGACCAGCAGGCGCTGGTGCTGTCCATCGCCACCCGCCGCCGCAGCCGCGAGAACCGCTCACGCGACGGCTACTTCGCCTACTTCTCCGACCCGGCCAACGCCGTGCGCACGGCCCTGTCCTTCGTCGCCGAGGTCGGCCGGGAGATCGGCCAGTCCACCCGCACCCGCCTCCACAAGCAGCGGCCGCGCGTCTCCCGCGGTGGCCTCTACCCGCTGGTGCGCGCCTTCGCCACGGTGGTCGAGCGGGACGTCGTCGTCGCCGCCGTCACCGGCGACATGCTCGCCGGACGCACCGCCGTCTACGCCGACCTGGTGGCCTACGACGAGGTCGCCCACCACTCGGGCCCGTCGAGCCGTGACGCCCGCAAGGTGCTCCAGCGCCTCGACCGCTGCCTCGCCCTGATCGAGAACGTCGCCGAGCACGCCCCGCGCCCGTACCGGATCGTCGTGCTGTCCGACCACGGTCAGAGCCCCGGCGAGACGTTCCGCTCGCGCTACGGCCTCACCCTCGGCGACCTGGTCCGGGCCGGCTGCGGACTGCCCGTGCCGCGCCGGGCCGAGCGCACCCGCAGCGGGGCCGAGGCCCGCGCCGCCGTCCGGGCCGCGCTGCGCATCCCGGCCGAGAAGCCCGGCGAGCGGCACCGGACCGGGCGCCGCGAGGAACCGATCGTGCTGGCCTCCGGCAACCTCGGCCTGGTCTGCTTCCCGGACGTCCCCCACCGGATGAGCAAGGAGGAGATCGACGCCCGCCATCCCGCACTGCTGCCGACCCTCGCCAACCACCCCGGCATCGGTTTCCTGCTGGTGCGCAGCGAGGAACACGGCGGTGTCGTCCTCGGCGCGTACGGCGCCGAGATCCCGCTGGCCGACCTGGACGACAACCCCGGCCCGCTGGCCGCCTTCGGCCCGGGCGCCGCCGACGCGGTACGCCGTACGCACTCCTTCCCGCACGCCGCCGACATCATGGTCAACTCCTTCCACGACCCGGCCGACGGCGAAGTCCTCGCCTTCGAGGAGCAGATCGGCTCCCACGGCGGACTCGGCGGCGCCCAGGGCCGGCCCTTCCTGCTGTCGCCGCTCGCGCTGTCCGCGCCCGTCGAGGACGGGGCCGAACTCGTCGGCGCCGAGCAGGTGCACCGGGTGCTGCGCCGCTGGCTGCGCGAGTCGAACGGACCGCAGGTGCCGCTGGAGGCCGGAGAGCAGGAGCACGTCGCCTGAAAATTCGGCTGCGCCGGACGGGCCGCACGCCGACACTGTTCGCACCGGACGCCGCACACCTGCGCGTCCATGCCGAACACCCCCGAGGAGTAGCTGCTTTGCAGGCAGCCGTCACCGTCACGCCCGCCCGCCTCCCCGACCTGCTGCTCGGCCTCGCCACGGTCCGGCCGGTCTTCGTCTGGGGCGCACCCGGCATCGGGAAGTCCTCCCTCGTGCGGAACTTCGCCGGCTCGCTCGGCCTGGAGTGCGTCAGCCTGCTGGGCACGCAGCTCGCCCCCGAGGACCTCATGGGCGTCCCGCAGATCCGCGACGGCCGCTCGGTGTTCTGCCCGCCGGAGGCCATCGCCCGGGACGAGCCGTACTGCCTGTTCCTGGACGAGCTCAACGCGGCCACGCCGGACGTGCAGAAGGCGTTCTACTCGCTGATCCTGGACCGCCGCATCGGCGCCTACGAGCTGCCCGAGGGCTCGATCGTCATCGGCGCCGGCAACCGCGCCACCGACAACGCGCTCGCCCGGCCCATCGCCTCCGCGCTGGTCAACCGGCTCACCCACGTGCACCTGGAGGCCTCCGCCAAGGACTGGCTGGCCTGGGCCGGCGAGAGCGGCATCCACCCGTGGATCGTGGACCACCTCACCGACCGGCCCGACCACCTGTGGTCCAGGCCGCCGAAGACCGAGGAGCCGTTCTCCACGCCCCGCTCCTGGCACATGCTCTCCGACGCCCTGCGCTCCTTCGGCCGCGACCTCGACGAGGAGACGCTGCGGGTCCTCGCGCACGGCACGCTCACGCCCGCCCACGCACAGGCCTTCTGCGGCTACGTCAAGATCGTGCGCAGCCGGTACGGCATCGAGGCCATCATCAAGGGCGACGCCCGCTGGCCCGACCGCCCCGAGGACCGCGACCTGCTGTACTACCTCGCCGACTCCTTCCGCGGCCGCCTGGTCAAGGAACTGCCCGTCAGCAAGGAGCACATGTCCGCGAACGGCCGGCAGACCGCCTACCGCGCCAAGTCGCTGCTGGTGCAGCTCGCCGAGATCTCCGTCGAGGTCGCCCAGACCGTCATCGCCCCCGACGCCGACGGCAACCCCGTCCTGCCCTCCTGGTTCCTCGTCGAGGCGGCGCGGGACATGCCCCGGCTGGTGGAGGCGCGCCGGTGAGCCGCGGCCCCGGCAAGGACCAGCGCAGGAAGAAGCGGGACCTCGCGGCCGAGGCGTTCGCCGAGGGCATGCGGCTGATGCGGGCCAACCCGGCCCTCGCGGCCGTGGAGTTCGACGTCTGCCGGCAGGAGGAGTGCCGCCTCGCGCCCCGCGACGGGCTCGTGGCCGTCGACTCCGACGGCGATCTGCACGTCCACCCGGACCGCCTCGCCGAGCCCGCCGCCTGGGCCTGGGCGCTCGCCCACGCCGTCCTCCACCTCGGTTTCGGGCACGTCCCGGCGGCCAAGGGCGAGCGCGTCCAGCCCGACCGCTTCGACCTGGCCGCCCGCTGCGTCGTCGTCAACCGCTTCCTGCTCGGCTCCACCGTCGGCGAGACCCCCGAGCACCTGCCCGCCGCCTACCCGGACGGCGACGAGGAACAGCTCGCCGCCCGCTGGCGGCGCGACGGGCTGCCCCCGGTGTACGAACGCTGCGGGACGGCGGGCGACGAGCCCGACCAGGTGCTGGTGCCGTGGACCGGCTGGTCCGGGCCGCCCGACTGGCAACTGGCCTTCGCCACCGCCCTGACCCGGACCGTGTCCGCCGCGATGGACATGGCGGGCGGCCGCCGCGACAGCCTGGTCGGCGAGGTGCCCGCGCAGCGCCCCTGGCAGCGGGCGCTGAGCTGGTTCATCTCCTCCTACCCGCTGCTCGGCGGCATCGCGGCCGGCATCAGGCTGGTCGCCGACGCCGAACTAGCCCGCGCCCACGGCATCGCCGTCGCCGCGGTCGACGCCGAGGCGGGCGAGATCCACCTCAACCCCCTGCGCCATCTCGAGGACGAGGAGTGGCGGTTCGTCCTCGCGCACGAGATGCTGCACGCCGCCCTGCGCCACGGCGACCGCTGCGGCACCCGCGACCCCTACCTCTTCAACGTCGCCTGCGACTACGTGATCAACGGCTGGCTGACCGAGATGGAGGTCGGCACCATGCCCGAGGGGCTGCTGTACGACCCGCAGCTCGCCGGCCTGTCCGCCGAGGAGGTCTACGACCGCATCGCCGGCGACCTGCGCCGCAAGCGCCGCCTGGCCACGCTGCGCGGCAGGGGCGTGGGCGACATCCTCGGCGGCCCGCTCGGCTCGCCCCGCGACCACGTCGACCTGGACGCGTTCTACCGCCGCGGCCTCGCCCAGGGCCTGGACCTGCACCAGCGGCAGGAGCGCGGCTTCCTGCCCGGCGGGCTGGTCGAGGAGATCCGGGCGCTGAGCCACCCGCCGCTGCCCTGGGACGCGCGACTGGCCCGCTGGTTCGACGAGTTCGTGCCCCGCCCCGAACCCGTCCGTTCCTACGCCCGCCCCTCCCGGCGCCAGGCGTCGACGCCCGACATCCCGCGCGCCGGGCGGTACTTCCCGCCCGAGGAGGTCGCCCGCTGCACCTTCGGCGTGGTCCTGGACACCTCCGGCTCGATGGACCGCGTGCTGCTCGGCAAGGCGCTGGGCGCGATCGCCTCCTACGCCGAGGCCCGGGACGTACCGGCCGCCCGGGTCGTGTTCTGCGACGCCGCCCCGCACGACGCGGGCTACCTGCCGGTCACCGAGATCGCCGGGCGGGTGCGGGTGCACGGCCGCGGCGGCACCGTCCTGCAGCCCGGCGTCGACCTGCTGCACCGCGCGGACGACTTCCCGCCCGGCGCGCCCGTCCTGGTCATCACGGACGGCTGGTGCGACACCCTGCGCGTGCGGCGCGAGCACGCCTACCTGATCCCGGCCGGAGCGCGGCTGCCGTTCAGCGCCAGAGGACCGGTCTTCCGCGTGCGTTGAGGCGGAGTGTGATCGGATGGGGGCCGGGAACCCCGATCGACCGGGTTCCGGATACTCATCGAAAGGATGCGTCATGGCAACCACGCGCTCCGCCCACACGGTGTGGGAAGGCAGCCTCTTCAAGGGCAACGGTGCCGTCACCTTCGACTCCTCGGGCATCCTCACCGAGCAGCCGGTCTCCTGGGCGGCCCGCACCGAGGAGCCGGGTGGGAAGACCAGCCCGGAGGAGCTGATCGCCGCGGCCCACTCCAGCTGCTTCTCGATGGCCTTCTCCAACATCCTCGACAAGGCCGGCACCCCGCCCACCAAGCTGGTGACCTCGGCGGACGTCACCTTCCAGCCGGGCGAGGGCATCACCGGCATCCACCTCACCGTCGAGGGCACCGTCCCCGGCATGGACGAGGAGGCGTTCCTCGCCGCCGCGGAGGAGGCCAAGGTCGGCTGCCCGGTCAGCCAGGCCCTGAAGGCCACGCCCATCACCCTGACGGCCAAGCTGGCCTGACCCGCGCGCCGGCGTCACGCGGGCCCGCCCGGCGGGGCACGGCCCGCGTGGCGCCACGCGGCCCACGCGACTGCCCGGCCACGCCCGGGCGCGGCCCGCGGCGCCGCTTCGCCCTCCGGGGCACGGGTAGGAACCAGTCGCTTCGCCACCGACGGGCCGGAAGGAACGCGATGCCGCCGGGAACGTCCACCAGCGCGACGGCGCTCGACTCCGCCACCCCGGAGCGGACCCGTGTCCTGCCGCTGTTCGGTCTCGCCGGACGGCCGCACCCGCCGGACACCGCGCCCGGCGTCCTCGTCGACCGCTGCGACCACGGCCTCACGCGCCCATGACGCCCCGCCCCGCCGTCTCCGCCCATCGGGGCGGCTCCGAGCGCGCCGGCGCCGCCACCTGGGAGGCGTACGAGGACGCGCTGGAGTCCGGCGCGGAGTACGTCGAGTTCGACGTCCGCCGCACGGGCGACTCAGTCCTCGTCGTGTACCACGACCCCCGGGTCGGCCCGGCCGGGCCGCCGCTGTCCGCGCTCACCCACGCCGAGCTGAGCGAGCGGGCCGGCTACGACGTCCCCGCGGTGGAGGAGGTGATGGCGCTGGTCGCCGGCAAGCTGGTGGCGCACCTGGACCTGAAGGAGGTGGGCTACGAGCGGGAGGTGATCGACCGGGCGGTCGCCCTGCTGGGTGCGGACGGGCTGGTCGTGACGTCGCTGGAGGACCGTTCCGTGGCCGAGGTGACCCGCTCCCGCCCCGGTGTGCGCACCGCGCTGTCCCTGGGCCGGGACCGGCGGGAGCTGGCCCTGGCCCGGCTGCCCGCAACCCGCCTGAGCGAACTGTTCCCGGCCCGCCGGATCCGGGCCTGCGGGGCCCACGGGGTCGCCGTGCACCAGCGGCTGGCCAGGGCGAACGTGCTGCGCGAGGCGAGTCGGCGCGGCCTGTTCACCATGGTGTGGACGGTCAACGACGACACCCTCATGCGCGCGTTCCTCGCCCACCCGCGCGTCGACGTGCTCGTCACCGACCGGCCCCGGCGCGCCGTCGCGCTGCGCGGGCCGCTCACCCCTACGCGGCATTGACAACGGCCCACTCAGGTTTTGTGCTGGTAAGTGTGCGGGGTGCCCTGGCGGAAGGGGACGGCGATGGGACGTGCGGTCGGGATCGATCTCGGAACGACGAACTCGGTGGTCGCCGTGCTGGAGGGCGGTGAGCCCACGGTCATCGCGAACGCGGAGGGGGCCAGGACCACGCCCTCGGTCGTGGCGTTCGCCAAGAACGGCGAGGTGCTGGTCGGCGAGGTCGCCAAGCGGCAGGCGGTGACGAACGTGGAGCGCACCGCCCGCTCGGTCAAGCGGTACATGGGCGACGCCCACTGGCGCTTCCCCGAGCAGGGCGACATCGACGGCACGCGCTACCGGGCGCAGGAGCTGTCCGCGCGGGTGCTGCAGAAGCTGAAGCGGGACGCCGAGTCCTACCTCGGCGAGGACGTCACGGACGCGGTGATCACGGTCCCCGCGTACTTCGACGACTCCCAGCGCCAGGCGACCAAGGAGGCGGGCGAGATCGCGGGCCTGAAGGTCCTGCGCATCATCAACGAGCCCACGGCGGCGGCCCTCGCCTACGGCCTGGACAAGGAGAACGACCAGACGGTCCTCGTCTTCGACCTCGGCGGCGGCACCTTCGACGTGTCGCTGCTGGAGATGGGCGAGGGCGTCATCGAGGTGAAGGCGACCAACGGCGACACCCGCCTCGGCGGCGACGACTGGGACCAGCGGATCGTCGAGTACCTGATCAAGCGCTTCCAGGGGCAGTACGGCGTCGACCTGGCCAGGGACAAGATGGCCGTGCAGCGGCTGCGCGAGGGCGCCGAGAAGGCCAAGATCGAGCTGTCCAGCTCCACCGAGACGACGATCAACCTGCCCTACATCACCGCCTCCGCCGAGGGGCCGCTGCACCTCGACGAGAAGCTCACCCGGGCCCAGTTCCAGGAGCTCACCGCGGACCTCCTCGACCGCTGCAGGACGCCGTTCCACCAGGCGGTCGAGGACGCCGGGGTGAAGCTCGCGGCGATCGACCACGTGATCCTGGTCGGCGGCTCCACGCGGATGCCCGCCGTGACGGACCTCGTGAAGGAACTGACCGGCAAGGACCCGCACAAGGGCGTCAACCCCGACGAGGTCGTGGCCCTCGGGGCCGCGCTCCAGGCGGGCGTCCTGCGCGGCGACGTCAAGGACGTGCTGCTGCTCGACGTCACGCCGCTGTCCCTGGGCATCGAGACCAAGGGCGGCATCATGACCAAGCTGATCGAGCGCAACACGACGATCCCCACCCGCCGTTCGGAGATCTTCACCACGGCCGCCGACAACCAGCCCTCGGTCGGCATCCAGGTCTACCAGGGCGAACGCGAGATCGCCGCGTACAACAAGAAGCTCGGCGTCTTCGACCTCACCGGACTGCCCCCGGCCCCGCGCGGCGTCCCGCAGATCGAGGTCGCCTTCGACATCGACGCCAACGGCATCATGCACGTCTCCGCCAAGGACATGGCCACCGGCCGCGAACAGAAGATGACCGTCACCGGCGGCTCGGCCCTGCCCAAGGACGACATCGACCGCATGATGCGCGAGGCCGAGCAGTACGCCGAGGAGGACCGCAAACGCCGCGAGGCCGCCGAGACCCGCAACCAGGCCGAGCAACTCGTGTACCAGACGGAGAAGTTCCTGCGCGACAACGCGGACAGCGCGGACAGGATCCCGGCCGGCACCAAGTCCGAGGTCGAGGCGGCCGTCGCCGACCTCAAGTCCGCTCTCGACCAGCAGGCCGACACCGCCACCCTGCGCGCCGGCGTCGAGAAACTCGCCTCGGTCAGCCAGAAGATGGGCCAAGCCATGTACGCCCAGACCCAGGCCGGCGCCGAGCAGTCCTCCACGGACGACACCACCCGCACCGCACCGCAGGACGAGGAGGGCGTGGTCGACGCGGAGATCGTGGACGACGACCGGGACCAGCGGGGTGAGAAGGGCGGCGCCGCCTAGCCCTGCGCGGCGGCGGGCGGCAGGGTCGCGCAGACCGCGTCCAGGACCGTCGCGTACGGCGTGCCGAAGTCGGTCAGGCGGGTGCGCAGCAGGTCCAGGCCGTCGCGGTGGTCCGCCAGGAGGCCGGTGTCGCCGGTGCGGGCCGCGCACTCCAGGACCGCCGGCAGGAAGTCCGGCGGTTCCTCGCCGGTGGTCTTCAGGCCGTGTGCGCGGTACAGCTCCTCGGAAGGCGTCGGGGCCGCCTCGCGCCACGCGCTGAGGTACAGGCTGTGGTCCGGCTCCGCCTCGAAGACCTCGACGTAGTGCGCCGCCAGTTCACGCGGCGGGGTGAGCGCCGCGTGGTCGGCGAACTCCCGCAGCTGGGGGGCGGCTTCCCGCAGCAGCGGCAGCCGGGTGCGGAAGTCGTCGTCGGGGAACATCAGGCACAGCGCGGCCGCCTGGTACAGCACCTCGAATCCGGGCATCGGACCTCCTTCGCGTGCGCCCCGCGATGCCGACGCTAGGGGCGCGCGGGAGGGCACACCCGTCGGCGGGGTCCGTACGGGTCAGAAGCCGTCCCGGTACGCGCGCAGCAGTTCCTCCGTGCGCTGGGCGGACGCGGCCCGGGCCGTCATGTGGTCCAGCACCTCCAGATGCGCCGAGACCTCCTTGCGGGAGTCGAGGTACAGCGCCCCGGTGAGGTACTCGGTGAACACCATGTCGGGCAGTTCCGGCTCGGCGAAGCGGAACAGCGAGAACGGCGCGTACGTCCCCGGGTGCGGGCCGTCCTTGAACTCGGCGACCTGGAGCGTGACGCGGTCCCGTGCCGCGTACTGCAGCAGCTTGTCCAGCTGGTCGCGCATCACCCGGCCGTCGACGCTCACCGGGCGGCGCAGCACCGTCTCGTCCATGATCACCCACAGGTGCGGCGGGTCGGGGCGCTCCAGCAGTCGCTGCCGCTCCATCCGCAGCGACACGTGCCGCTCGACCGCCTCCGGACCGGCGTTCGCGATGGTGCCGGACTCCAGCACGGCCCGCGCGTACCCCTCGGTCTGCAGCAGACCCGGCACGAAGTGCGGCTCGTACGACCGGATGATCCGGGCGGCGCCCTCCAGGCTCACGTACAGGCTGAACCACTCGGGCAGCACGTCGTGGAAGCGCTGCCACCAGCCGGGCCGGTTCGCCTCCTCGGCGAGTTCGACGAACGCGGTCACCTCGTCCTCGGCCACCCCGTACGCGGTCAGCAGGATCTGCACGTAAGGGATCTTCAGGGCCACGTCGGCGGTCTCCATCCGCCGGACGGTCGCCGGGGCCACGCGCAGCACCCGCGCGGCCTCGTCGCGGCTGAGGCCCGCCGCCTCGCGCAGTTCCTGCAGCCGCTTGCCCAGCACCACCTGGCCCACGGTGGGTGCGGCCCGCCGTTCACTCACGCCACGCCTCCCCAACGTGCCCTGGTCCGCGATCAGTGTGGCACGCCCGGCCGCCCCCCTCACAGACCTGGCGGCCGGGAGATCGCGGACCAGGGGTGCGCGGGCGCATTACCCCGCGGGTAATCGACCCGGGCGGCGCCCGCGCGGGATCGTGAACACACCGGGTCCCGGGCCGGCGCACTCCGGCCCGGGACCCGGCCCCGGCCGGGGCGCCCGCCCCGGCCGGACGGCCCGCCCGCGCCGGCCCGGGACGCGGCACGCACCAGCGCGCCCGCCACCCCGCGAGGGCCGGGAACCGCGACCGACGGAGGATGACGCCCCATGTCCGTGACCCAGCTCGCCGCGCTCGCCCGCACCACCGAGCCGCAGTCCGCGCTGCGCCGCTTCCTGGCCCTGGACGCCTTCGTGACCGGCGCCAACGCGCTCGCCTACCTCGTCCTGTCCGGCCCGCTGGGGCGGTTCCTCGGGGCCGACGCGGCACTGCTGCTCGCCCTGGGCGCCTTCCTCGCCGTCTACGCGACCGGCGTGGGTCTGCTGGCCGCCCGGCACCGGCCGCCCGCGCTCGGCGTGCGGGTGGTGGTCGAGGCCAACCTGGCCTGGAGCGTGCTGAGCCTCGCGGCTCTGGCGCTGTGGCTCTCGCCGAGCACGGCGGGCGCGGTGTGGACGGTGTTCCAGGCGCTGACCGTGGCCGGCTTCGCCGCGCTCCAGCACACCGCCCTGAAAGCCCGTCAGGACACCGTTTCCTGAAGGTACTTGGCCGTGGCCGGGTCGGCCGGGAGCAGCGTCTCGATGGCCAGCTCGGCGACGGTCACGTCCATCGGCGTGTTGAACGTGGAGATCGAGGAGATGAACGACAGCGTCCGCCCCTCGTGCTCGATGCGCAGCGGCAGCGCGAAGTGCGGCACCGGACCGGAGGGCTCGCCGGCCGGGTCCGCGTCCGGCACCGGATACGCCGCCACCTCCTCGTACAGCGCCCGCAGCGGCTCGGAGCGGTGCAACGCGATCTGCCGTTCCATCTGCTCCAGCAGATGCCCGCGCCAGGCCCGCAGGTTCCGGATCCGGGGCGCGAGGCCCTCCGGGTGCAGCGCCAGCCGCATCGCGTTCAGCGGCGGCTCCAGCAGGGCCGGCGAGACGCCGTCGACCAGCGCCGTGATCCCCCGGTTGGCCGCCACCACGTCGTACAGCGCGTCCACCACCAGCGCCGGGTACGGCTCATAGCCGCCGATCAGCCGCTCGATGCCCTCGCGCAGTGCGCCGAGCGCCGGGTCGTCCAGCGGGGTCTCCGGATAGCGCGGGGCGTAACCAGCCGCCAGCAGCAGCGCGTTGCGCTCCCGGACGGGCACGTCCAGGTGCTCGGCCAGCCGCAGCACCATCTCCTCGCTGGGCCGGGAGCGGCCCGTCTCGACGAAGCTGATGTGGCGGGCCGAGGAGTCCGCGCGCAGGGCCAGCTCCAGCTGGCTGACCCGCCGCTGCTCCCGCCAGGCCCGCAGCAGGGGGCCCACGCCCTGCTCCACGGAGGACGGGTGAGTGGTCATGCCGGGACCGTAGCCGAGAACCGGCCGTACCGGACAGGGCGCGGCCCGCTGACCAGGGTCTCGGGCGTGCCGCTGTGGCAGGCTGGGAGACGAGGACGCAACCCCGCAGCGAGGGAAGGAACACAGCCCATGCCCGTCGAACCGCTGTCGCACAAGGAGATCGAGGACCGGCTGGCGGAGCTGCCGGGCTGGTCGCTCGACGGGGACCGCCTCACCCGCTCCTACCGGCTCGGCTCGCACTTCGCCGCGACGGCGATGGTCGTGCACATCGCCCAGGTCCAGGAGGAACTGGACCACCACTCCGACCTCACGCTCGGCTACCACACCGTCTCGCTGTCCGTGCACACCCACAGCGCGGGTGGCACCGTCACCGAGAAGGACTTCGAACTCGCCCGCAGGGTCGAGGACCTGGCGCCGGGACACGGGGCACACTGACCGCGTGCTCGACTACGACAAGGAAGCGGAGCGGTACGACGCCTCCCGCGGCGGCGAGCCCCGGGCGGCCGCCGCCGCGGACGCGGTGCTCGGTCTCGTACCGGAAACGGCGCGCAGCCTGCTGGACGTCGCGTGCGGCACCGGCATCGTGACCCGGAGGCTCGCGGCCGCGCGCGCCGGACTGCGGGTGACCGGCGTGGACCTCGCCCCCGCCATGGCCCGCCGGGCCGCGGCCCGGCTGCCCGGCGCCGTCGTCCGCGCCGACAGCCGCCGGCTGCCCTTCCGGGACGGCCAGTTCGACGCCGTCTGCACGGTGTGGCTGCTGCACCTGACCGCCGGCCCCGCCGACGCGCGGGCCGTCGTCGGCGAGTGCGCCCGGGTGCTGCGCCCCGGCGGGGTGTACGTCACGACGGTCGACAAGGCCGCCTCCCACAACGTGGGCAGTGACATCGATGTCGTCCTGTCCTCGCGGCCGCCCAGCCCGGTCCGGGACGCGGCGGCGGACGTCGCGGCCCACGCCGCCGCCCACGGCCTGGTCCCGGCCGGGCAGGGCCGTTTCACCGGGCACGGCCAGGGCCGCAGTCCCCGCCGCACCATCGCCGACCTGCGCCGCGGCTGGTTCGTCACGCTGCCGCCCGGCGATCCCCTCGCCGAGGAGTACGCCGGGCGGCTGGCGCGGCTGCCCGACCAGGACCGGCCGCGCCCCGAACCGGTCTTCAGCCTGCGGGCGTTCCGGAAGGCCGGGTGAAGTCCATGACCCAGTCGGCCGGCCAGGTCGCCCCGCCGTCGCGGGAGAACGCCTGCTCCCAGCGGACCGACGCCGCCGAGACGCCCGACCAGACGAACCGCACCCGCACGTCCTGACCGTCGTGCCTGTCGTCGCCGTGGAACTCGCCGCACCCTTCCTGGAACCGGCCGAAGAGCCGCAGGGTCGCGCCCTTGGCCGACAGGTGCGGCGGGTCGATCTCGTCGAGGTTGGCGGCCCCGCCGTGGAGGAAGTCGAAGTCGTGCGGGCCGCTCATGTGCGGTCTCCTGTGGTCCCCTCGGGCAGCGAGTCGGCCAAGTAGGCCTGGAGGTCGGGCACGTCGGGGGCGAGCAGATGCCGCACCCAGGCGTTCCGCTCGTGCTGGATCGGCGGCAGCTCCCAGACACAGCCGATCCAGGGCAGTCCGGGGGTGATGAAGTGCGCCGGGTCGCGGTCCGGGCAGCCCAGCACCGGCTGGCCCGCCGCCGCCCCCTTGAAGTGCAGGACGTTGTCCCACACCCAGCTGTAGGCGTTCAAATAGGCGCCGTCGTCGCCGCCCCGGTGGAGCACGACGAAGGTCGCCGGCGGCGTGCCGTCCGGCTCCGGCAGCAGCTCCGGCAGGATCGCGTAGGCCGCCTTCTCCACCTCGGGCTCGATGCCGGTGGGGTCCGCGGTGACGTGGTAGCGCTTGACGTGCCGCCCGGCGACCCGGAGGGGCGGGGGCACGGTCAGCAGTTTCTCGCTGAAAGGCATGCCGGGACGCTACGGCGACTTCACTGACACCCTGGGTCAGTGAAGTCCAGTCGTCTCGTCTCCATCCTCCTGCTGCTGCAGACCCGCGGGCGGATGACCGCCGCCCAGCTCGCCGAGGAGCTGGAGGTGTCGGTGCGCACGGTCTACCGCGACGTCGAGGCGCTGAGCGCGGCCGGTGTCCCGCTGTACGGGGAGGCGGGCCACGCCGGCGGCTACCGCCTCCTCGACGGCTACCGCACCCGGCTCACCGGTCTCACCGCCGGTGAGGCCGAGGCCCTCTTCCTCGCCGGCGCGCCCGGTGCCGCCGCGCAGCTCGGACTCGGCTCCGTGCTGGCCGCCGCCCGGCTCAAGGTCCGTGCCGCCCTGCCGCCGGAGCTGCGCTCCCACGCCGACCGGATCAGCGGCCGCTTCCACCTCGACGCGCCGGGCTGGTACGCCGGGGCCGACGAGACGCCGTACCTCGGGGCCGTGGCCGAGGCGGTGTGGGAGGGCCGCGCGGTGCACGTGCTGTACCGGCGCTGGCGCGAGCCGACCGACGTGGAACGCCGCCTGGAGCCGTACGGGCTGGTCCTCAAGGCGGGCCGCTGGTACGTGGTCGCGGGGCCCGGACCGCGTACCTACCGCGTCGACCAGATCCTGCGGCTGTCCGCCACCAACGAGGACTTCCCCCGCCCCGACGACTTCGATCTGCCCGGTTACTGGGCCGCCCACCAGCGCGACTTCCACCGCCGCCTGAAGGCGGGCCGGGCCGTGGTGCGCCTGGCCCCGGGCGTCACGCTGCCCGGGGCGGCCGGGGACGAGGCCGGGCCGGAAGCGGACGGCTGGCGCCGGGTCACCGTCCCCATCGAGTCCGTCGACCACGCCCACGCCGAGTTCCTGCGCCTGGGCACCGGCGTCGAGGTGCTCGGACCACCGGAACTGCGCAGGAGGATCGCCCGCACGGCGGCGGACCTGGCGCGGCGGTACGGCGACCCGGACGCGCCGCGCCGCGGCGACTGACCCCACCTGGGTGTGAGGGCGCGAGCCGGACCCGGCACGCGCCCTCGACGGTCCGGTCAGGTCACCGCGCAGTTCTGGTCGCCCAGTCTGAACGCGGTCGGTTCGGTGTTGGCGCCCGACCAGCTCGCCGTGAAGCCGAAACTCACCGACGAGCCCTTCGCCACCGTGGCGTTCCAGCCGACGTTCCTCGCCGTGACCGCCGTCCCCGACTGGGCCGCCTCCGCGTTCCAGGCCTGGGTCAGTTTCTGGCCGTCCGGGAAGGACCAGGTGAGGGACCAGCCGGTCCAGGGGCCGGTGCCCGTGTTGGTGAGCTGCACCTCGCCCTGGAAACCGCCCGACCACTGGCTCGTGACCTTGTACGTCACCGCGCAGGCCCCGGTGGGCCCCGGGCCGGGGTCCGTCGTGCCGCCGTCGGAGGCATCGCCGTAGATGACGCCACGGCCGTTCGTGGAGACGTAGACCCGGCCGTAGACGCGCGGGTCGCCGGTGATCGCCGCGCCCGTCCAGCCCCACTGGTGGGCGTCGTCGTTGACGCGGGTCCAGCTCGCGCCCTTGTCCGTGGAGCGGAAGATACCGCGCACGCCGCCGATCTTCGCGCTGGTGTAGAGCGTCTGGTAGGAGGCGCCCGGCGCCGCCTTGCCGAAGCCGACGGTGTCGGCCTGCTCGACGCCGGAGAGCCTGGTGAAGCTCACCCCGCCGTCGGTGGAGTGCCACAGGCCGTACGCGCCGTCCGGCGCGCCGCCCGCCAGCCACACGTCGCCCTTCCCGCCCGGCAGCGCCTTGAAGCGGACGTCACCGCTGCCCGGCAGGCCGGTGGCCGGGGACTCCTTGAAGGTCGCCCCGCCGTCCGTGCTGATGTAGAACTTCCCGGACTTGAAGCCGTAGAAGGTCCTGGAGTCGACCCGGTCCGACTCGACGATCGCCCCGGCGGGGATGCCGCCCGACGCCTGCCACGACGTGCCGAAGCCGGTCGTGTGGTGCACGCCGGCGCCGTCGGGGCTCCACACGAACCGGCTGCCGTCCGCCGCCGAGGCGACCGTGCCGCCGCCGCTCACGCCCGACGGGTCGGTCCCCGCGAACCAGTTGGCGCCGTTGTCCGTGGAGAACGCGATGTGCGGGCCCGAGTCGAGGTTGCCCACGCGGACGACGGTGTCCGGCTTGGTCTCGGCGAAGTCCAGGCTCGTGGTCGTCGTGAAGTTCGGCTGGGTGAACATCATCGGCGGGACCTTCGTCAGATCCGTGTGCCGGAAGCCGCCGATGTCACCGAGCGCGCTCAGCAGCGGGGCTCCGGACGGCGGAGAGGCGAGGTCGTTGACCGCCGTCTCCTCCAGGCCCCGCACCATCGGCTTGACGGTGAACCTGCCGCCGCTGTCCCAGTTCCCGAGGTTCTCCGTGCCGTAGATCGTCGCGCCCGTGCCGTACATCATGCGGTTCGAGTCGAACGGGTCGATCTCCAGCGCCTCGGTCATCCAGCCCAGCTTCGGCGTCTGCTCGGGCGGCTGCGGGTTCGCACCCCAGGTCAGCCAGGGGGAGGAGGAGACGTCCATGGTGTAGCGGTTCTCGCGGTTCGGGTACGACGTGTAGTCCCACGCCTTGGTCCAGGTCGCGCCGCTGTTCGTGGAGCGGAAGATCTGCGTGTCCGGCCACCAGGCGCTGTACGCGGTCGCCATCACCGTGCCCGGTTTCTGCCGGTCCACGGTCAGCCCGCTGAAACCGTAGGAGGTGTCGGCCTCGGCCACCGGGCTGATGTCCGTCCAGGTGCCCGTCCCGGTCGCGTAGCGCCACAACCGGCCCTTGCCGCCGTCGTACGGGCCGCCCTTGTCGCTGTAGGCGAGGTACAGGTAGCCGTTCTTCGCGTCCAGCACGCCCTTGTGGGCGAGGTACCCGGTCGGCTGGCCCGCGAGCCGCTGCCAGGTCGCGCCCGCGTCGGTCGAGCGGTACACGGCGTTGTCCTTGTCGGCGACCCCGACGTAGACCGTCTTCGTGGCGTTCCCGGCGGTGCCCGTGGACTCGTCGAAGGTGACCCAGACGATGCCCTGGTTGTCGGAGGCGTACCCGGAGGTGTCGCTCGGATCCTGCGCGTAGTTGCCGACGTTGGGGAAGTTCGCGACCTGCGACCAGGTCACCCCCGAGTCCGTCGACCGCCACAGGCCCTTGCCGCTGGGCGCGCCCAGGTACAGCACGCTGTTGCGGTTCGGGTCGACGGCCAGCCGCTCGCCCATGCCCCGTCCCGGCATGTTGCCGCCGAGCTTGAACGGCAGGTTCGTCTTCTGCCAGCTCGCCCCCCGGTTCGAGGAGCGCATGACCGCGCCGTTCTTCGGGTCCCAGCTGTTGGTGTACGTCCCGACCGCCGCGTACACCCGGTTGGGGTCGACGGAGTCGGAGGCGATGCTGACGACGCCCGTGTGTCCCCAGTCGTCCCAGCCGACCGAGTCCAGCAGCGGTGTCCACGTCTTCGAGGACTCCTGCCAGCGGTAGGCGCCGCCGATGTCGGTGCGGGCGTAGGCCAGGTTCTTCTCGGAGCGGTTGAAGACGATCCCGGGGACGAATCCGCCCCCGTCGATCCGGGCGTTCTTCCAGGTGTAGGTGTCGGCGGCGAGCTTCGGCGCCGGCGGGTCGGCGGCCAGGGCGGAGGGCGCGCCCGACAGCAGCCCGGCCGCGAGCGCGAGCACGGCCGTGAGGACACGGGTTCTTCGCACGGCGGGGTTCCTTCCGGTGAGGGGAACGTGCGAGAGCCGGGCGGCTCCAGTGCGGGTGGAGCCGCCCGGCTGTGGTGGCCCCGCGTCAGGTGCGGGGCCGCGTACGCGGAGCTTCGGACGCACCCGCTCGGGGGCCTGGGGGAACTGCGCGACCCGCCACAACGGACCCGCAGCCGACCACGGCCCCACCCGCGGAGCGCCCGGCGGGGGCTATTCGAGAAGCTCCGCGTACGAGCCCATGGCCAGCGCGATGTCCGCCTGGGCCCAGAACCGGTGGTACGTGAACGACGGCACCGCGCCGCCCGCGAGGTAGCTCTCGATCTTCGACCACGCGGGGTCGTCCTCGTAGAAGGAGCGGATCGAGTCGAACGTGGACGACGAGTTGATCGGGTCACCGTTGGGCATCGTGCCCGTCCAGCCGCTCGGGATGTGCACCGGGTCGTCGAACCGGTTGTAGTCGGCCCGGCTCTCCGGGACGGCGATCCCGAGTGCGTCCTGGTGGTTGTCCCACATCCCGTCCAGCAGCTTCTTCGCGGCCGCCGCGGCCTCGGTGTCGCCCGAGCGGTCGGCGTAGTACGTCAGCGTCTTGGCGTACGCGGCCGCCACCCCGACGTCGTTGGTGTAGTCCACCACGCTGACGCGCAGCCCGCCGTTGGAGCCGGGGCTCGACGCGTTCCAGGTGTCGGGCTGGCCCGACCACTGCAGCGTCGACGGGATGCGGAAGGTGCCGTCCGGGTTGAACGTGGTCTTGGACAGCGCCCAGTCGACCCACTTGTCGAGGACCCTCTTGGCCCGTGCGTTCCCCGTCTGCTGGTACAGCTCGGCGACCCGCTCCATGGACCACGCCTGGAAGCCGAACCACTGGTTGGACGGCGGGTCGTGGTACACCGGCTTCTCGTCGTAGTACATGCCGTAGAACGTCGACTTCCCGGCGGGCGGGGTCGCGTACCGGCCCGCCCAGCTGTTGGTCGCGCCGCCCGCGATGGCGCCCTCGTTCGACTGCAGCCACTGGTAGAACTCCAGCTGCCGCTCCAGGGACTTGGCCCAGTCCGCCGCGCCCGTCGCCGACTTCGGCTTCAGCGGCGCGTAGTTGGCGAGCGCGTGGGCGGCCAGCGGGTTCTGGTAGCCGCCGTGGGCGTGGCTGGAGCCGATGCGCCAGGACCAGCCGGCGCTGGTGTCGGTGGCGCCGCCCCAGGCGTAGTACCAGGACATCAGGTAGTGCGAGGCGTCCTTGCCGGTGCCCGCGGGGCAGGTGGTGGGACCGACGCAGTTGCCGACCTTCTTGAAGTACTTGTCGAACATGGAGTAGCGCAGGTAGTCGCCCATCTTGGCCGCCTTGGCGACCGTCGCGGAGACGTCCGAGCCCTTGCCCTGCTGCTTGGCCCACAGGTCCGCCCAGTAGGCGGCCTGCACGGCCCGGGCGTCGGCGTCCGGCGCGTTGGTGAACTTCCACTGCTTGGCGTAGGAGGCGTCACCGGTGAACAGGTCCAGATAGCCGTTCTTGCCGCCGTACTTGAAGGCGTCGCAGGTCGGCTGCGGCACCGTCTCCCACACCGACTCCTGCGCGCCGCGCTGGAAGGTGTTGATGTACGACGGGCCGGTGTCCGACGGGCCGGCCTCGCACTTGCCGGGCGCGTTGCCGAAGCCGTAGACGTTGTCGACGTCCTGCAGCCAGTGCATGCCGTAGACGTCGTCCGTGCCGTACGCGCTCTTCAGCTCGGCCGCGATCGGGTCCGGGCCCACCGAGACGCCGGAGTCGAGCTTGGCCGGGTACTCGTTCGGCGTGTCCAGCTCCGGCGCGTAGGTCGCCGGCTTGGACGGGTTGTAGAAGGAGTTGGTCGGCTGGTCGGCCTTGGTGGGGATCATGTACTTCTCCATGAGCTCCCACGCGCCGTTGAACTTCGACCAGTCGCCCGTCACCTTGCCGTACATGGCCTGGAGCCACAGCAGGTAGCTGTACGCCTCCGAGGTGGTCTCATGGCCGTGGTCCGGCGCCTCCACGATCAGCGTCTCGACCGAGTGGTACGGGATGCCCTCGGGGGAGAAGTAGCCGTTCGCGGGGTTGGTGATCTTGCCGTAGAGGTCCAGGAAGCGTGCCTCGTACGTCTTCGCCGCGGCCAGTTGCGTCACCGTGACGGAGGCCTTGGCGTGGCCCGCGGCCGTCGACTCGAACACCGCCGACCCGGATCCCGAGGTGGCGGCGCTGACCGTCACCTTCTGCGCGGTGTTCCAGTTCTGCGGCGTGAAGGTGAGCGAGGCACCGCCCGTGACGGACAGGTTCGTGTTGCCGCTCGCCCGGGCCGAGGTCACCGTGACGCTGGAGGCCGGCTGCTTGGACAGCTTCACCTCGTACGTGCCCGACTTGCCGGACTGCACGCCCAGTTGGAGCGGCGAGGCGACGACGGCCGGGCCCGAGGCGACGGTGATGCCGACCGGGGTGGAACTGGCGGAGGCGCCCATGCTGTCGTACGCCTTCGCCACCAGGGAATGACTGCCCACGGTCAAGCTGGAGACCGAGAGCGCGTAGGGCGCGCTGGTGTCGGTGCCGAGCAGCGTGGTGTCGTCGTAGAACTCCACCTTGCTGATCGTGGCGTTGTCCGCGGCGGCGGCCGTGGCGGCCAGCGGGACGGCCTCGCCCTGGCTGTAGACGGCGCCGGCGGCCGGGCTGGTCAGCACGGCGATCGGCGGCTGGTGCGCGCCGGTGCACGGGGTGCCGTTGACCGAGAAGGACGTCGGCGCGGTGTTGGTGCCGCTGTAGCTGAACTGGGCGCCGGTGGAGACGGCGGCGCCCGCCGCGACGCGCGCGTTGTGCGCGGCGTTCTTCACGGTGATGTTCTGGCCGGACTGCGACCAGCTGCCGTTCCAGCCGTTGCCCAGCCTCTGGTTGCCGGAGTAGGCGTAGGTCAGCGTCCAGCCGTCGATGACGTCCGTGCCGCGGTTGGTGAGGGTCAGGTCCACCGTGAAACCGGAACCCCAGTCGTTCGTCTTGTAGTCGACGCTGCACTGGAGCGGCGCCGCCTGGGCGGGCGTCGATCCCGAGGAGAGCATCGTCAGCGGAAGCGCGAGAGCTGCGAGTGCGGCGGTCCACAGCCGCCGCACGGCTCCGCGTCTCCGGGGTGGGGGATGCATGGTGCTGGTTCCTCCTTGCGGCTCGGAGAAGTCAAGGCCTGAACCAGTGGGAGCGCTCCCATAGTGAGGACGGGCCCAGGGGCGGTCAAGGTCCGTGAAGAGTCGAAAAGATTCGACGCCACGGGTTGCGGGAAAGTCGGCGACTCCCCTGTTCTTGGCCGACACTTGGCGCTACCTTCCTTGACACCAGTGGGAGCGATTCCATCAGTCGACGCGTCCGTCACGGCGGGCCCGACCTGCAAGGAGTCGCTCATGCGACACCTCTCGCGTTCAGTACTTGTAGCCGCCCGCGCGGCCGTCCCCTGCTGCGCGTGTGCCGGTGCCGGGTTCCTCGTGTCCTTTCGGAGCGCGCCCTGAACGGCCGACACCCCCAGCGAAAGGGACACCCGCACTCATGAGCCGTACGAGAACAGCGTTACTGGCCGCCATGGCCCTGGTCGCCGGCGCCACCGGCACCGCGTTCGCCGTCGACCCCGGCGGCCTCGGCACCGCCGCCGTTCCCTGCACCGTCGACTACAAGATCCAGAACCAGTGGAACACCGGCTTCACCGCCGCCGTGACCGTCACCAACAACAGCGCCGCGAAGTCCTCCTGGTCGCTGAAGTGGTCCTACGCCGGCAACCAGAAGGTCACCAGCGGCTGGAACGCCAGGCTCAGCCAGAGCGGTGCCGACGTGACCGCGGCCAACGAGAGCTACAACGCCCAGCTGGCGACCGGCGCCTCGGTCAGCTTCGGCTTCCAGGGCAGCTACAGCGGCAGCAACGCCGTCCCGGCCACCTTCACCCTCGACGGCGTGACCTGCAACGTCGACGACGGCGGCTCCGGCGGCCCCACGGACCCGCCGGACCCGGGCGGGCCCGCCAACCGGGTGAACAACCCCTACGAGGGCGCCAAGGTGTACGTGAACCCGCAGTGGTCCGCGAACGCCGCCGCGGAGCCGGGCGGCAGCCGCGTCGCCAACCAGCCGACCGGCGTCTGGCTGGACCGGATCGCCGCGATCAACGGCGCGGGCGGCAAGATGGGGCTGCGCGCCCACCTCGACGAGGCGCTGCGCCAGAAGGGCTCCGGCGAACTCGTCGTGCAGTTGGTGATCTACAACCTGCCCGGCCGGGACTGCTCCGCCCTCGCCTCCAACGGCGAGCTCAAGGCCGACGAACTCGGCCGCTACAAGACCGAGTACATCGACCCGATCAAGGCGATCCTCGCCGACCCGAAGTACGCCTCGCTGCGGATCGTCACCACGGTGGAGATCGACTCGCTGCCCAACCTGGTCACCAACACCGGCAGCCGCCCCACGGCCGTGCCGCAGTGTGACGTGATGAAGGCCAACGGCAACTACGTCAAGGGCGTCGGCTACGCGCTGAACAAGCTCGGCGACGTGCCGAACGTCTACAACTACGTCGACGCCGGCCACCACGGCTGGATCGGCTGGGACGACAACTTAGGCCCCTCCGCGTCCCTGTTCAAGGAGGCGGCGAACGCCGAGGGCGCGACGGTCAGCGACGTCCACGGCTTCATCACGAACACGGCGAACTACAGCGCCCTGAAGGAGGACAACTTCGCCATCGGCGACACCGTGGCCGGCAAGTCCGTCCGCGAGTCGAAGTGGGTCGACTGGAACCGCTACACCGACGAGCTGTCCTTCGCCCAGGCCTTCCGCAACCACCTGGTCTCGATCGGCTTCCCGTCCGGCATCGGCATGCTGATCGACACCTCCCGCAACGGCTGGGGCGGCGCCGCCCGGCCCGCCGGCCCCGGTCCGCAGACCTCCGTGGACGCCTACGTGGACGGCGGCCGCTACGACCGCCGCATCCACCTCGGCAACTGGTGCAACCAGGCCGGAGCCGGCCTCGGCGAGCGCCCGCGGGCGAACCCGGCCCCCGGGATCGACGCGTACGTGTGGATGAAGCCCCCGGGCGAGTCCGACGGGTCGAGCAAGGCCATCGACAACAACGAGGGCAAGGGCTTCGACCGCATGTGCGACCCGACCTACACGGGCAACCCGCGCAACAACAACAACATGTCCGGTGCCCTGCCGGACGCGCCGATCTCCGGGCACTGGTTCTCCGCCCAGTTCCGGCAGCTGATGCAGAACGCGTACCCGCCGCTGTCGTGAGCGGCTGACACCCCGTCCCCACGGGTCCGCCGGGGCTTTTCGCCCCGGCGGATCGGTGCGCGGGGATTTTGCGGGAGCGGCAACAACGGTGGCCGTCTCGCGGTGCGTCGGCGCACGCTGGCCGCATCCGAGCGAGAGGCTGACCACCATGGCGCACGACCACCACGACGACGCACACCGGACCGGCCCCGACCACGGGCACGGGCACGGGCAGGGTCACCCACACCACCACACGGACATCGACTGGGCCGAGATGGGCCCGGTGCTGGAGTCCTCGGCGGAGCTGTTCGCGCCCCTGTACGAGCGGGCCCTGGGGTGGCTGGCGCAGGAGGTGACCGAGCCGGGGCTGATCGTCGACGCGGGCAGCGGTCCGGGCGTGGTGGCGGGCCTGTTCGCCGAGACGTTCCCGGGCGCGCGGATCGTCGCGGTGGACGGCTCCGAGCCGCTGCTGGAACGGGCGCGCGCCCGGGCCGGACGGCAGGGGATCGCCGACCGCTTCGCCACGATCGCCGGTGAACTACCGGATGCCCTGGGGGAGTTGGAATACCCGGCCGACCTGCTCTGGGCCAGCCGCAGCCTGCACCACCTCGGCGACCAGCGGGCCGCGCTCGCGGCGTTCGCGCGGCGGCTCGCGCCCGGCGGCACGCTGGCCCTCATGGAGGGCGGGCTGCCCCCGCGCTACCTGCCGCGCGACATCGGCATCGGACGGCCCGGGCTCCAGGCGCGGATCGACGCGGTGGAGGCGGAGTGGTTCACGCGGATGCGCCACGAGCTGCCGGGCCATGTCGCGGTGACGGAGGACTGGCCCGCCCTGCTGGCCGCCGCGGGCCTGAAGCCCACCCGGTCGCACACGTTCCTGCTGGACCTGCCCGCCCCCGCCCCGGAGCGGGCGCGCGCCTATGTCATCACGTCCCTGTCGCACCTGCGGGACCGGCTCACCGAGGCCCTCGACGCGGAGGACATCGCGACCCTCGACCGCCTCCTCGACCCCGACGACGAGGCGAGCCTGCACCGCCGCCCGGACGTGTTCGTCCTGGAGGCCCACACGGTCCACACGGCGGTCCGGCCCGGCTAGCGGCCGCGGGCGCTTGACTTCGAGCGCTCTTCAACTGATGGACTCTCCGGCATCGCAGTTCCGACCGCACGTACAGGGGGAATTCATGTCCGAGAACCAGGTGGCGCTCATCACCGGCGGCGGCAGCGGCATCGGTGCCGCCGTCGCGCGGCAGCTGCTGGAGGCCGGGTACCGGGTCGCCGTCACGGGGCGGGGGGAGGAGCGGCTGAACGCCTTCGCCGAGGAGCTGGGGCGGCCCGCTGAGCTGCTGGCGATCGCCGGGGACACCGCCGTGTACGCCGACGTGCGGTCCGCGGTCGGCGCCACCCTCGAGCGGTTCGGCCGGCTGGACGCGGTCGTCGCCAACGCCGGTTTCGCCACCCACGACACGGTCGCCGAGGGCGATCCGGCCGGCTGGACCGACATGGTGCTGACCAACGTCCTCGGCCCGGCCCTGCTGATCAGGGCGTCCATCGACGCCCTGAAGGAGACACGCGGCCGGATCGTGCTGGTCGGCAGTGTCGCCGGATTCGCGTACACGCCGGGCAACATCTACGGGGCCACCAAGTGGGCCGTGACCGGCCTCGCGGAGAACACCCGGCGGCAGGTCACCGAGTGGGGCGTGGGCGTGACCCTGATCGCGCCCGGCCGCACGGAGACCCCCTTCTGGGACTCCTACGGCAGTCTCCCGCCCGGCCACCTCCTCACCGCCGGCCAGATCGCGGACTCGGTCGTCTGGGCGATGCGCCGGCCGGCCGGCGTCGACGTCAACACGGTGGTCGTACGGCCGGTGGGTCAGCCGGTCTGAGCGGGCGCACACGGACGGCGCCCCGGCTCCGGGCCCTGTCGGGGCTCCGGACCGGGGCGCCGCCGGTGGACGTCAGGCTCCGTTGAACTCCGCCGGGTCCGGGCCCAGGCGCCGGTCCTCGTTGAGGGCGCTGATCGCCGCCAGGTCCTCGGTGTCCAGGCTGAAGTCGAACACCTCGATGTTCTCCTTGATCCGCGAGGGCGTCACGGACTTGGGGATCACCACGTTGCCCAGCTGGATGTGCCAGCGCAGCACGACCTGCGCGGGCGTGCGGTCGTGCTTGCGGGCGATGGCCACGATCGCCGGGACCTCCAGCAGGCCCTTGCCCTGGCCGAGCGGCGACCAGGCCTCCGTGGCGATGCCGTGCTCCGCGTGGTACTCGCGGGCGTCGTGCTGCTGCAGGTGGGGGTGCAGCTCGATCTGGTTCACCGCGGGGACGACCGACGTCTCGCCGATCAGCTTCTCCAGGTGCTCGGGCAGGAAGTTCGAGACGCCGATGGCCCGGATCCGGCCGTCGGCGTGCAGCTTCTCGAACGCCTTGTAGGTGTCGACGTACAGACCCCGCTCCGGCGTCGGCCAGTGGATCAGGTACAGGTCGACGTAGTCCAGGCCGAGCTTCTCCAGCGACGTGTCGAAGGCGCGCAGCGTGGAGTCGTACCCCTGGTCGGCGTTCCACAGCTTCGTGGTGACGAAGAGCTCCTCGCGGGGGACGCCGGAGGCGGCGATGGCCTTGCCGGTGCCCTCCTCGTTGCCGTAGATCGCCGCTGTGTCGATGCTGCGGTACCCGGCCTCCAGCGCCGTCGTGACGGCCGTCTCGGCCTCGTCGTCCGGCACCTGCCAGACGCCGAAGCCCAGCTGGGGCATCTCGACGCCGTTGTTCAGGATGATCGGGGGGACCTTGCTCACGAGCTCTCGATCCTTCGGTGTGTGGTCAGTGGTACTCCCATCGTCAACGATCACGAGCCGTGATGCATTCCTGACAGGAGAATTCAGAACCCACGGATGCCCCGTCAGCGCCGGGGTCACGCCCGGTACAAAGCCTCCACCTCGTTCTCGTACGCTTTTTCGATCGCCTTGCGCTTGAGCTTCAGGGAGGGGGTGAGCAGCCCGTGCTCCTCGGTGAACGGCTGGGCCAGGATGCGGAAGGTGCGGATCGACTCGGCCTGCGAGACCAGCGTGTTGGCCGTGACCACCGCGCGCCGCACCTCCGTCTCCAGGTCCGTGTCGCGCACCAGCTCCGCCGGGGACATCCGCGGCTTCTTGCGCATGGTCAGCCAGTGCTCCACGGCCTCCTGGTCCAGGGTCACCAGGGCGGCGATGTACGGGCGGTCGTTGCCGACGACGATGCACTGGTTGACCAGCGGGTGGTCCCGGACGCGCTCTTCCAGCACACCGGGGGAGACGCTCTTGCCGCCGGACGTGACCAGGATCTCCTTCTTGCGGCCGGTGATGGTGAGGTAGCCGTCCTCGTCGAGCGAGCCCAGGTCGCCGGTGGCCAGCCAGCCGTCGTGCAGGGCCTCGTCGGTGGCCTTGGGGTTGTTGAGGTAGCCCTGGAAGACGTTGTGACCGCGCAGCCAGATCTCGCCGTCGTCCGCGATGTGCACGGTCATGCCCGGAATGGGCTGCCCGACCGTGCCGAACCGGGTGCGCCCGGGCGGGTTGGCGGTGGCGGCGGCGGTGGACTCGGTCAGCCCGTAGCCCTCGTAGATGTGCACGCCCGCGCCGGCGAAGAACAGCCCGAGCCGTCGGTCCATCGCCGAGCCGCCGGACATGGCGTGCCTGATGCGCCCGCCCATCGCGGCGCGGATCTTGGAGTAGACGAGCTTGTCGAACAGCTGGTGCTGCATGCGCAGGCCCGCCGAGGGGCCGGGGCCGGTGCCCCAGGCCTTGGCCTCCACCGCGTCGGCGTACTTGATGGCGACGTCGACGGCCTTCTCGAACGGGCCGGAGCGCCCCTCCTTCTCGGCCTTGCGGCGGGCCGCGTTGAACACCTTCTCGAAGATGTACGGCACCGCGAGGAAGAAGGTCGGCCGGAACGCGGCCAGGTCCGGCAGTAGGGCCGCCGCGTTGAGCTGCGGCTGGTGGCCGAACTTGACCCTGCCCCTGATGCCCGCCACCTGGACCATCCGCCCGAAGACGTGCGCGAGCGGCAGGAACAGCAGGGTGGCCGCCTCGTCACCCTTCCTGGAGTGGAACACCGGCTCCCAGCGCTCGATGACCGTGTCCGCCTCGTACATGAAGTTGCCGTGCGAGATGACACAGCCCTTGGGGCGGCCGGTGGTGCCCGAGGTGTAGATGATCGTGGCGACCGAGTCGGGCGTGACGGCCTGCCGGTGGCGGTGCACCACCTCGTCGTCGAGGTGCGCCCCCGCGTCGTACAGCTCGTGCACGGCGCCAGCGTCCAGCTGCCACAGGCGGCGCAGCTGCGGCAGCCGGTCGATCACGGTGGCGATCGTCATGGCGTGGTCCTCGTGCTCCACGACCGCGGCGGTCACCTCGGCGTCGTACAGCATCCAGAAGCACTGCTCGGCCGAGGAGGTCGGGTAGACCGGCACGACCTGGGCGCCGATCGTCCACAGCGCGTAGTCGAACAGCGTCCACTCGTAGCGCGTACGGGACATGATCGCGACCCGGTCGCCGAACCGGATGCCGCTCGCCAGCAGCCCCTTGGCCAGGGCCAGCACCTCGTCGCGGAACTCGGCGCTGGTGACGTCCCGCCACTGCCCGGACTCGTCCTTGCGGCCGAGCGCGATGTGCAGCGGGTCCTGCCGGGCATGCTCGAACACCACGTCGGCCAGACCGCCCACCGGGGGTGCCAACGCCAACGGAGGGTTGGAAAACTCGCGCAAACCCCGCTCCCCGTTCCTCAGCGCTTCGGTTGAGTGACGCTCCGCACAGCGCCGTGAAAGCTACCCCAAGCAACCAACGTCCGGGAGGGGGGCAAAGGTGAGCGACGCTCGCGTCCGTGCTGGTCAGCGGGGGAAAATGCGCTCACATGGGGAAGGGTCGGACAGAAACCTGACGGTTGAGTAAGTTCCGGTGCCGTAATCTCCACCGAATCTGTACGACTCCGGCGGCAGGGTGCCGGGCACCGTCGCGGCGTCACTTCTCCCAGCGCACACGCGGCGCATTTCGTCACCCCCGCCGGTCAAGGGCCGCCCTTGTGAGCGGTGCGGTGCAGGCGGTCCCCGCCGGACAGGAGGGCCGCCGCCAGGGCGTCGGCCGCGCCCTGCGCGGAGGGCCGGCGGCGGCCGTGGACGACGACGAAGTCGACCTGCCCCAGCTCGGGCAGTCCCGCCCGGTCCGGAACCCGGAACAGGCCCGGCGGGACGAGGCCGCGGGAGTGGGCCATCACGCCGAGGCCCGCGCGGGCCGCGGCGACGAGCCCGTTGAGGCTGCCGCTCGTGCACACCACCCGCCACTCGCGGCCCTGCCGCTCCAGGGCCTCCAGCGCGAGCGCGCGGGTGATGCCCGGCGGCGGATAGACGATCAGCGGTACCGGGCGGTCCGGGTCCAGCCGCAGGCGCTCGGCGCCGATCCACACCAGCCGGTCGTGCCGGACCAGCTCGCCGCGCGGGTCCTCGGGGCGCCGCTTGGCGAGGATCAGGTCGAGCTTCCCGGCGGCCAGCATCTCGTGCAGCGTCCCCGACAGCTCCACCGTCAGCTCCAGGTCGACCTCCGGGTGCTCGTGCCGGAAGCCCTCCAGGATCTCCGGCAGCCGGGTCAGCACGAAGTCCTCCGAGGCGCCGAAGCGCAGCCGTCCGCGCAGCCGGGTGCCGGTGAAGAACGCCGCCGCCTGCTCGTGCACCTCCAGGATGCGGCGCGCGAAGCCGAGCATGGCCTCGCCGTCCTCGGTGAGCTCCACCGAGTGGGTGTCCCGGGTGAACAGCGTCCGTCCGGTCGCGTCCTCCAGGCGCCGCACGTGCTGGCTCACCGTCGACTGCCGCAGCCCGAGCCGCCGCGCGGCCTGCGTGAAGCTCAGGGTCTGCGCCACCGAGAGGAAGGTCCGCAGATGCGCGGGCTCGTACATGTGACCGACTTTATCGCGGACCGCGATGACAGTCAGAGCGGTGTACGGGATTCCCGATCGCCGGGCCGGGGAGCAGGATGGAAGGGGGCCGTCCCGGCCCTCCGGGACCTGCCCGGCCCGTCCGAACCGAGTGAGTGGAGCCTCGTGAAACGCCTGCGCCGGCCGCGCCGGATGCCGATCGACCCGTACATCCTTCTCCTGCTGGCGACGGTGGGTCTCGCCGCGCTGGTCCCGGCGCGGGGGACGACCGCCGAGGTGGCCTCCGGCGCGTCGACGGCGGCGATCGCCCTGCTGTTCTTCCTGTACGGGGCCCGGCTGTCCACCCGCGAGGCACTGGACGGACTGCGCCACTGGCGGCTCCACGTCACGGTCCTGGCCTGCACCTTCGTGGTCTTCCCGCTGCTCGGCCTGGCGGCCCGCGGGCTGGTGCCGGTCATCCTGACGCACCCGCTGTACCAGGGCCTGCTCTTCCTCACGCTCGTCCCGTCGACCGTGCAGTCGTCGATCGCCTTCACCTCGATGGCCCGCGGCAACGTGCCCGCCGCGATCTGCGCGGGTTCCTTCTCGTCCCTCGTCGGCATCATCGCCACCCCGCTGCTCGCCGCCTCCCTGCTGGGCGGCAGCGGCGGCGGCTTCTCCGCCGGCTCCCTGCTCAGGATCGTGCTGCAACTGCTCGTGCCGTTCCTCGCCGGGCAGCTGCTGCGCCGCTGGATCGGCGGCTTCGTCACCCGCCACAAGAAGGTCCTCGGCCTGGTGGACCGCGGCTCCATCCTGCTGGTCGTCTACACCGCGTTCAGCCAGGGCGTGGTCCAGGGCATCTGGCACCGGGTCAGCCCGCTCAGGCTGGGCGGGCTGCTGGCCGTCGAGGCCGTGGTCCTCGCCGTGATGCTGCTGCTGACCTGGTACGGCGGGAAGGCGCTGGGCTTCGGCCGGGAGGACCGGATCACGCTGCAGTTCGCCGGCTCGAAGAAGTCCCTGGCCGCCGGACTGCCCATGGCGAGCGTCCTGTTCGGCGCGCACGCGTCGCTGGCCGTGCTGCCGCTGATGCTCTTCCACCAGATGCAGCTGATGGTCTGCGCGGTGATCGCCAAACGCCGCTCGCACGACCCGGGCGCGGGCGAGGTCAGCGCGGGGAAGCCAGCCGCAGCGTCACGAACCGCGGCCGGTACAGGGACACGTTCCGGCTGAGCTGGGCGGCGGCGCCCGTCGTCTCCAGCCAGTTGACGTCGTAGCTCAGCACCAGCCGCCCGTCGCCGCTCAGCACCGGGTGCGCCTGGGGGTTGTAGGCGGCGACCTCGCCCGGCGGCAGCGGCGGGCTGAACTCCTTCACCGGGCCGTGCCACGGGCCCTCCGGGGAGCACGCCCAGTACGCGGCCACCGTGGTCAGGCCCCTGGTGCCGGTGGCCATCGTGAACAGCACGTAGCCGCCGCCGTCCCGGACCACCGAGAACGCGCTGCCCACGCCCCGTGACCGCCCGTCCCCGAGGACCGGCCGGGGGCGGGCGCCGGCCGTCCAGTCGGAGCCGTTCCAGTACTGCCAGGCCGCCGGGTCGGCGAGCCTGCCCTCCGGCACGCGGGCCGCGTACGCGTGCGAGGCGGGGCGGGAGGCGGCCTGCCCGTCGTCGCCGCCGTAGACGTACGTCCAGCCGTCCTGTTCGACCAGTGTGGTGCCGAACAGCACCCGCCGGGACGGGTCGGGGACCAGCTGCTGGTCGAGCACCTTGACGACCGACTCCAGGCGCAGTTCGGGCAGGGACAGGGTGGCGACCTCGGTCGCGGTGGGCACGCCGTAGATCCACGGGGCGGAGCCGGCGGTGCGGACCCACAGCAGCACGCGGACGACCCGCTCGGCGGAGCCGGGGGAGCGGGGCTCGACGCGGGCGGCGACCGGCCAGCGCCACTGGTTCGGCGCCGGGTCGGCGAACAGCGGGGCGGGCAGGGTCGATTCGAGCCGGCCGTCGCGCATCAGCACGGCCGAGTTGCGCACCAGCGGCGCGGTGGTGTCCCGCCAGGCGTAGGACTCGCCGTGCGGGTTGGGCGGGCCGTGCACGCGGCCCAGGTAGGTGTCCGAGAAGAGCCACAGCACACGGCCGTCCGGGAGCCGCACCGAGTGGGTGCCGTCGCCGCCGGTCCAGTCGTCGGTGCGGGAGGCGTCGTCGCCGTAGCGGGCGAACTCGGCCGTGAGGCGCTCGTCCGCCTGCCAGGAGCGGACCGTGCGCGCCCGGCAGGCAGCGCCGTCGGGCGCGCCGTCCTCGTCGTCCGGCAGGGCGATGAGCAGCGCGGCCCCGAGAACCAGGACCAGCAGCAGGCCGATCCCGGTTCCCGTGCGCTGTCGTGCTCGTGCTGCGTATGCGTCGTCGGGCACGTCCCGTGACGTTAGTTGCTGCCGCTCACCTGGTCCATGGGGAGCCACAGCACCGTGCCCCGAGCGGCCGCGCCCGAGGCGCCGGACGCCAGCTCCCGGTCGGTCAGGGCCCGGTTCCACACCCGGGCCTCGTCGATCGACCCGGTGAGGTGCGCCCTGCTGTCCATGCGCTGCCCGATGTGCACGCCGAAGGGGGAGTTGCGGCTGACCGAGCCGGCCACGTCCGCGGTGCTGACCGCCTCGCCGTCCAGGAGGAGCGTCAACTGCCCGCCGCCGCGGCGCAGCACCAGGTGGTGCCAGCGGCCGTCGTTGCGGGCGCCGGTGCTCCACACGGAGGCCGTCCTGACGGTCGTGGCGCCCGAGCGGGTGGTGATCAGCCCCCGGACCCGGTCGTTCGCCGGCTCGCCGCGCAGCCAGACCTGCGGCTGGGTGCCGCCGATCCCGCCCATCCACAGGAAGGGCTGCTCACCGGCCGTGGCGGAGTAGCGGAAGAACAGGGACGCCGTGAAGTCCCCTTCCCCTAGCCGCAGTTGGGGACGGTACGGCAGGCGTACGGCGTCGTCGGTGCCGTCGAAGGACATCGCGCCGGCGCGCACCCCGGCCGTCCGCCCGGCACCGCCGAGGACGGCCGCGGGCCTGGCGCCCGCCGCCGCGTCCCGGGTGGTCGGGTCGGCACCCCGGCGGGGCTTCAGCCAGTCCTCGGTGAAGCGGGCGAAGCGGATCTCGTCCCGGGCGTCGACCGCGCCGCCCTCGTAGAGCAGTCCCACCGTCGAGCCGTCGACCGCCGCCATGTCGGAGTAGCCGGACCAGTCCGTGGTGACGACCGTGCCCCGGTCCACGCTCTCCCAGGTGCGCCCCCCGTCGTAGGAGGAGCGGACCATCATCGTGCGGCGGCGGTCGGGGTCGGCCGGGGCGGAGAGCAGCATCCGGTCGCCGAGGCGCAGCGTCGCGCCCTGCACCTGCGGGGTGTAGAGATCCGGCAGGGCCCGGAAGGGCGAGGCGAAGCTGTCGCCGCCGTCGGTGCTGAACGTCTGGGCGCGGTGGCCGAGGTCGGTGCCGTCCTGCTCCCGTCCGCTGACGAGCAGGGTGCCGTCGGCGCGCTCGGTGAGCGTGACCTCGGACGGCTTCTGCCGGAAGGTGCCGTCCTGCTCTATGGGCCAGGAGTCGGTGGCGCCGACCCGCCAGTGGTCGCCGCCGTCGTCGCTGACGACGAGCGCGGCGTGGTTCGCGGAGACCCGGCTGCCGTCCCACGTCTCGGTGTTGACACCGAACACCAGCCGCCCGGCGTGCGCGCCGCGGGTCAGCTGGATGCCGTGCACGGGGCCGGTGGCGTACCAGGAGTTCCAGTCGCCGGGGAGGATCTCGTCGCTCAGGTCGCGCGGCCGTGACCAGGTCCGGCCGTCGTCGTCGCTGTACTGCAGGTGCGGGGTGCGGTCGCAGGGGATCTCGCAGTTCCCGGCGTCCGTACGGCCGGTGTTGTACGTCTCGGCCAGCAGGACGCGGCCGGTGCGGCGGTCCACCAGGGGCGCGGGATTGCCGTGTGTGTCGCCCGCGCCCTCGTTGACGACCTGGAGCGGGCCCCAGGTGCGGCCGCCGTCGGTGGAGCGTTTGAGGACGATGTCGATGTCGGCGGCGTCACCGCAGTTGAGGACCCGGCCCTCGGCGAAGGCGAGCAGCGTGCCGGTGGTGGTGCGCACGATCGCCGGGATCCGGAAGCAGGCGTACCCGGGGTCCTGGGACGCCTTGAAGAGGACCTGCTGCTCGAACTCCGGTAAGGCGGTGGCCGGTCCGGCCTCGGCCGGTGCGGTGGGCGCGAGCAGCGCCGCGGCCGCGGAAGCGGCTGTCAGGGTGGATCTCAGACGGGTGCGAAGACTTGACGGCATGGTGCGACCTGCCCTTCATGCGTCTGTCGGCTGGACCACCGGGGGTGAGCGGAAAGTCGGCTTACGTCGGGAAGACATCAGGTCATCCGGACATCCGACGTCCCATGTGGCGGGCCACAGACGGTACTTGGCTTCTCGGACCCCCCACAAGAACCGTGCGTCAGGGGATCAGGACGACCTTGCCGAGGTTGGACCGCGCCTCGATCTCCCCGTGTGCCTTCGCCGCGTCCTCCAGGGCGAACTCCCCGTGCACGACCGGCCGGAGCTCACCGGCCGCGAACAGCCGCCACAGCTCCTCGCGCCACTGCTCGTACAGCTCCGGCCTCGCGCGGGCGATCCGGGCCGTCTGGAAGCCGATGACCGACTTGGCGCCCACCAGCAGGTCGTACGCCTGGATGGTCCCGCCGCCCGAGCTGTAGGCCACGAGCCGTCCCCCGGGGACGAGGGCGTGCAGGGCGGGGGTGAGCAGGGCGCCGCCGACCGCGTCCAGGACGTAGTCGACCGGGGTGCCCCAGCTCGCGTCGCCGTAGGTGATGACGTGGTCGGCGCCGAGGCCGCGCACGAAACCGGCCTTGGCCGGATCGGAGACGGCGCCCACGACGCGTCCGGCGCCCCGCGTCCTGGCCAGTTGCACGGCCAGGTGGCCGACACCGCTCGCCGCGGCGGTGACCAGGGCCGCCTCGCCCGGCTCGGGCCGGGCCGCCTCCAGGGCGCCGAGCGCGACCAGACCGCTGCGGACCAGCGCGACCGCGGTGACGGCGCCGGCGTCGCGCGGGACGGGGGAGGCCATCGCCTCGTGCAGGAGCGCGAAGTCGGCGTAACCGTGGCCGCAGCAGAGCCCGGTCACGCGGTCGCCCGGGCCGAAACCGGTGACGCCCTCGCCCACGGCGGTGACCTCCCCGGCGATCTCGCCGCCGAGCGGTTCGGGCTCGGCCGCCTCGGTGACCTTGCGGACGACCGGGAGGGTCACGCCGATCGCCTCCGTGCGCACGAGCAGCTCTCCGGGGCCGGGCTCGGGGACCGGTGCCTCCTCCAGGAACAACGGGCCGCCTCGGATTTCGTAGCGGACGCGGCGCATCGCACCTCCGGATGTCGTTGGTGGCCCCCATGAGTTCGTTGGGGCCCCCAACGGTATAGGACGATCGTAGGGAGAACCAACGATTGCTTGGTTAGGCTGCGGTCATGTCGGAAGCACCCCTGCCCGCGATCCGCTCCCTGCCGAGCTGGCTGCTCGGCCGTGCCGCCGCCCGGGGCCGGGCCCTGGTGACCGAGGCGCTGGCCGGTGAGGACATGCGGATGTGGCATCACGTGGTGCTGTCGGCCGTCCGCGACCTCGCGCCCGTCGCCCAGGCCGATCTCGGCCGCGCGGTCGGCCTGGACCCCAAGGACCTGGTCGGCATCCTCAACGGCCTCCAGGCGGCGGGCCTGGCGGTGCGCGAGCCGGACCCGCGGGATGGCCGCAAGAACGCGGTGTCCCTCACCGCGCGGGGGTCCCGGCTGCTCAAGCGCTGCGAGAAGGCGGCCCGGGCCGCCAACGACGAGCTGCTCGCCCCGCTGTCGGCGGCGGAGCGGGAACAGTTCACCGGGATGCTGCGGCGGATATCCGGCACGGCGGACTGACGAGCCACGCGAGTATGGGGCGTGGCCGGCGGACGAACCGTCGGGATGCCGTCACGGCAGGCGGACCGGGCTGTGCGGTATCCGCCACGGCGAACGGACAAGCTGTGCGGGTATCCGGCGTGGCCGTGAGGAGGCCGACATGGAGCTCGACCGGCGGACGGGCCGTGCGGGTATCCGTCCCGGCAGACGGGAAGCCGGCCGGGTATCCGGTACGGCCGGCGGACGAGTCGGGCGGGTATCCGGTAGGGCCGGCGGACGAGTCGGGCGGGTATCCGGTAGGGCCGGCGGACGAGTCGGGCGGATGATCCGGCGTTGCCGGCCGACCGGCAGGGCGGATGGTCCGGCGAGGCCGATGCGAGCCACGGGGCGGCGTGGCCGCCGGGTGGCCGTCGTTCCGGGTGGGACGAGACGGGGCCCCTGCGGCGCAGGGGGCGCTCCCCGCCGGTCGGGGCCCCGCCGCCGTGCAGCGGGGCGAACCTGCTCAGCCCTGGGCGGCCGCGGCCCGCACAGCGATCCGGTCCTCACCCGCGTACACGTTCATGGAGCTGCCCCGCAGGAAGCCCACCAGCGTCAGGCCCGTCTCGGCGGCCAGGTCCACCGCCAGTGAGGACGGCGCCGACACCGCCGCCAGCACCGGGATGCCCGCCATCACGGCCTTCTGCGCCAGCTCGAAGGAGGCCCGGCCCGACACCAGCAGGATCGCCCGCGACAGCGGCAGCCCCCCGTTCTGCAGGGCACGGCCGACCAGCTTGTCGACCGCGTTGTGCCGGCCCACGTCCTCCCGGACGTCCAGCAGCTCGCCCTCCTCGGAGAACAGCGCCGCCGCGTGCAGGCCCCCCGTCCGGTCGAAGACCCGCTGGGCGGCGCGCAACCGGTCCGGCAGGCTCGCCAGCAGCTCGGGGGTGACCCGGACGGGCGGTGCGTCGGCGATGGGCCAGCGGGCCGTGGTGCGCACCGCGTCCAGGGACGCCTTGCCGCACAGGCCGCAGGAGGACGTGGTGTAGACGTTGCGCTCCAGCGTGATGTCCGGGATCACCACACCGGGGGCCGTCTTCACGTCGACCACGTTGTAGGTGTTCGAGCCGTTGGCCGTCGCCCCGGCGCAGTAGACGATGTTCTGCAGATCCTGTTGCCCGGCGAGCACGCCCTCGCTCACCAGGAAGCCCGCCGCCAGCGCGAAGTCGTCGCCCGGGGTGCGCATGGTGATCGCCAGGGGCTTGCCGTTCAGCCGGATCTCCAGGGGTTCCTCGGCGACGAGCGTGTCGGGGCGGCTGGAGACGGCCCCGTCCCGGATGCGGAGCACCTTGCGTCGTTCCGTGACTCGTCCCATGTCCTGATCAGCCCCGGTTCTGTATGTGCTGGTAGCCGAAGCGGCCCTTGATGCAGAGGTTGCCGTGGGTCACCGGGTTGTCGTGCGGCGAGGTGACCTTGACGATCTCATTGTCCTGCACGTGCAGCGTCAGGTTGCAGCCCACTCCGCAGTACGCGCACACCGTGGTCGTCTCCGTCTGCCGCGACTCGTCCCAGGTACCCGCCGCGCGCATGTCGAACTCCGACTTGAACGACAGCGCGCCCGTGGGGCACACCTCGATGCAGTTGCCGCAGTACACGCACGCCGAGTCGGTCAGCGGCGCGTCGTGCTCGACGGCGATCCGGGCGTCGAAGCCCCGCCCGGCGACCGAGATCGCGAAGGTGTTCTGCCACTGCTCGCCGCAGGCGTCGACGCACTTGTAGCAGAGGATGCACTTGTCGTAGTCGCGCACGTAGAGATCGTTGTCGACCCGCGGCTCCTCGCCCAGCCGGGCCGCGTCCGGGCCGAAGCGGTCCGGCTCGGCCTCGTACTCCTCGAGCCACTCGGCGGCCCGGGGCGTGGTGGACAGGTCGGCGGAGGACGCGAGCAGCTCCAGGACGATCTTCCGGCTGTGCCGGGCGCGCTCGGTGCCGGTGCGGACCTCCATGCCCGGCTCGGCCTTGCGTGAGCAGGCCGGGACCAGGGTGCGGGCCCCCTCGACCTCGACGACACAGACCCGGCAGGCGTTCTTCGGCCGGAGCGTGTCGCCCTCGCACAGGGTCGGGACGTCCTTGCCCGCCGCCCGGCAGGCGTCGAGGAGCGTCGAGCCCTCGGGGACCCGGGCCGTCTCGCCGTCGAGCGTGAACTCCAGCAGCCGGCGCGGGATCCCCAGCGGTGTGACGGTCATGCGTACGCCCCCAGACGGTCGATGGCGGATTCCACGGCGTTCCACGCGGTCTGCCCCAGACCGCAGATCGAGGCGTCCCGCATGGCGCGGCCGACCTCCCGGAGCAGGGCGATGTCCCCCGCGGCGGCGGCGCCCGCGCGCTCGGCGATCCGGTGCAGCGCCTCCTCCTGCCGCACGGTCCCGACCCGGCAGGGCACGCACTGGCCGCACGACTCGTCGCGGAAGAACTCGGCGATGCGCAGCAGCAGCCGGGGCAGGGGCACGCTGTCGTCGAAGGCCATCACGACGCCCGAGCCCAGGGTCGTGCCGGCCTCGCGCGTCCCCTCGAAGGTGAGCGGGACGTCCAGCTCGTCGGCGCGTACGAAGCCGCCCGCCGCACCGCCGAGCAGCACCGCCCGCAGCCCGTCCCGCACCCCGGCGAGCGCGAGCACCTCGCCCAGCGTCGCCCCGAACGGCACCTCGTACACGCCGGGCCGCGTCACCCTTCCCGACACGCAGAACAGCTTCGGCCCGGTCGAGCGCCCGGTGCCGATCGCGGCGTACGCGGCGGCGCCCAGGGTCAGGATCGGCAGGACGTTGACCAGCGTCTCCACGTTGTTCGCGACCGTCGGCTTGCCGAACAGGCCCTTCTCCACGGGGAACGGCGGCTTGGCGCGCGGCTCGCCCCGGTACCCCTCGATGGAGTTGAACAGGGCCGTCTCCTCACCGCAGATGTAGGCGCCCGCACCGCGCCGGATCTCGATGTCGAAGGCGTAGCCCTGCCCGAGGACGTCGTCGCCCAGCAGGCCCCGGGCGCGGGCCTGCGCGATCGCGTGCTCCAGCCGGCGCAGGGCGCGCGGGTACTCGCCGCGCAGGTACAGGTAGCCCCGGTGGGCGCCGGTCGCGTACCCGGCGATCGTCATCGCCTCGATGAGCGCGTACGGGTCGCCCTCCATCAGGACCCGGTCCTTGAAGGTGCCCGGCTCGGACTCGTCGGCGTTGCAGACGAGGTAGTGCGGACGGTCCGGCTGGGACGCCGTGGCCTGCCACTTGCGGCCCGTGGGGAAGGCCGCCCCGCCGCGCCCGGCCAGGCCCGAGTCGGTGACCTCCCGGATGACGCCCGCCGGGCCCAGCTCGAAGGCCCGGCGCAGGGCCGTGTACCCGCCGTGGGCGCGGTAGTCGTCGAGGGACGCCGGGTCGGCCACGCCGACGCGGTGCAGCAGCATCAGGCCGCCCTGCCCGGCCTGGGGCACCGCCAGCGCGGCCGGGGGCTCCTCCGGCGCCGAGTCGGGGGCGCTCGCGGCGAGGACGGCCTCCGCCACGGTCGCCGGTGCCGACACCGCCGTACGGACCGGGTCCCCGGCCCTGATCGCGAGCGCCGCCGGGGCGCGTTCGCACAGGCCCAGGCAGGGGCTGCGCTGCACGCTCACCCCGCTGCCGGGGCCCAGCCGCTCCTCGATCCCGGAGCACAGCCCGGGTGCCCCGGCCGCCGCGCACGCCAGGTCCGTGCACACGTGCAGCACGGTCGCCGGGCGCGGCTTGACGGAGAACATCGCGTAGAAGGTGGCGACCCCGTACGCCTCCGCCGGCGGCACCGTCAGCCGCCGGCACAGGTAGTCCAGGGCGCCGTCGCTGATCCAGCCGACCCGGTCGTTGATCGCGTGCAGCCCCGGCAACAGCAGGTCGCGGCGGTCCCGGGCCTCGCGTCCGCCCCGGGCCCACCGCAGATCGGCGGCCTCCGTCTCATCGCGGGTGGCACCCTCCCAGGAGGACTGCGGGGGCCCGAGCAGGGCGTCCACGGCCGCCCGTTCCTCGTCCGTCGGTTCGCTGTCGCCGAAGTGCAGGTCCACGGTGCGTCACCCCACGATGGTCGCGATGGGCAGCTTCTCGATCCGGATCGCCGACGCCTTGAACTCCGCCGTCCCCGCGATCGGGCAGTTCGCCTCGATCGTCAGGGCGTTGGTGTCCACCTCGTCCGGGAAGTGCATGGTCATGAAGGCGAGCCCGGGCCGCAGCGCGGGGTCCACCCACACGGGCGCGGTCACCGACCCGCGCCGCGAGGACACCCGCACCTGCTCGCCGACCGCCACCCCGTACCGCTCGGCGTCCTCCGGGGACAGCTCGACGTACTCGCCGCGGCGCAGCGGGGAGGCGTAACCGCCGCTCTGCACCCCGGTGTTGTACGAGTCGAGGCGCCGCCCGGTGGTGAGCCGGATCGGGTACCGCTCGTCGGTGAGGTCCACGGGCGGGTCGTGCTGCACGATCCCGAACGGCGCCAGCCGCCCGCGCCGCGCCGGGTCGGGCTCCCACAACCGGCCGTGCAGGTAGGTCGGTTCCAGTGAGTCGGTGCTGGGGCAGGGCCACTGGATGCCCTGGTGCTCCTCCAGGCGCCCGTAGGTCATGCCGTAGTGGTCGGGGGAGACCGACCGCAGCTCGTTCCACACGGTCTCGGCGTCGGCGTACTTCCAGTTGTGGCCGAGGCGGGCGGCGAGGTCGCAGAGGATGTCGATGTCCTCGCGGGCCTCGCCGGGCGGGGCGACGGCCCGGCGTACGCGCTGGACCCGGCGCTCGCTGTTGGTGGTGGTGCCCTCGGTCTCCGCCCAGCCGGCCGTCGCGGGCAGGACGACGTCCGCCAGCTCCGCCGTCCTCGTCAGGAAGATGTCCTGCACGACCAGGAAGTCCAGTGACCGCAGCCGCCGTACGGCCTGCTCGCTGTCGGCCTCGGACTGGGCCGGGTTCTCGCCGATGCAGTAGACGGCCTTGAGGGTGCCGTCCTCCATCGCCTCGAACATCTCCGTGAGGTTCAGGCCGTAGTGGGGCTGGATGACGGTGTCCCAGGCCGACTCGAACTTCCGCCGGGTGCCGGGGTCGAGGATGTCCTGGAAGCCGGGCAGGCGGTTGGGGATCGCGCCCATGTCGCCGCCGCCCTGCACGTTGTTCTGCCCGCGCAGCGGCTGCAGGCCCGAGCCCCAGCGGCCGACGTGCCCGGTGAGCAGGGACAGGTTGATCAGGGCGCGGACGTTGTCGGTGCCGTTGTGGTGCTCGGTGATGCCGAGGGTCCAGCACAACTGGGCGCGCTCGGCCCGGGCGTAGGCGTGGGCCAGCTCCCGGATCGCCGCGGCCGGGACGCCCGTCACCTTCTCGGCGAGCGACAGGGTCCACGGTTCGACCAGGGCCTCGTACTCCTCGAAGCCGGTGGTGGCCCGCTCGACGAACGCGTCGTTGACGAGGCCAGCGTGGATGATCTCGCGGCCGATCGCGTGCGCCATCGGGATGTCCGTGCCGACGTTGAGGCCCAGCCAGCTCTCCGCCCACTCGGCGGTCGACGTCCGGCGCGGATCGACCGCGTACATCCGGGCACCGTTCCGGATCCCCTTCAGCACGTGCTGGAAGAAGATGGGGTGCGCGAACCGGGCGTTGGAGCCCCACATCACGATGACGTCGGTGTGCTCGATCTCCTCGTACGACGACGTGCCGCCGCCCGAGCCGAACGCCGCCGACAGGCCCGCCACGCTCGGGGCGTGGCAGGTGCGGTTGCACGAGTCGACGTTGTTGGTGCCCATGACGACCCGGGCGAACTTCTGCGCCACGTAGTTCATCTCGTTGGTGGCGCGGGCGCAGGAGAACATGCCGAAGGCGCCGCGGTTGCGCTCCAGCCCCCGGGCCACCCGGTCCAGGGCCTCCTCCCAGCTCGCCCGCCGGAACGGCTGGTCCCGGGAGTCCCGCACGAGAGGGTGGGTGAGTCGGGTGTAGGTCTTCGGTTCACGTTTCCTCATGCGGCGCTCCTCAGCGCGAGCAGGTCCGAGATGGCGTGCACGGTGCGCAGGGTGGGCACCTCCACGCCGGTGATCTCCGCCAGCTCGACGACCGCCGCGAGCAGCACGTCGAGTTCGAGCGGCTTGCCGCGCTCCAGGTCCTGGAGCGTGGAGGTGCGGTGGTCGCCGACCCGCTCGGCGCCCGCCAGGCGCCGCTCGATGGAGACTCCGACCTCGCAGCCCAGGGCCCCGGCGACCGCCAGCGTCTCGGTCATCATGATCTCGATGACCCGGCGGGTGCCGCCGTGCAGGCACATCTGCCGCATGGTCGCGCGGGCCAGCGCGCTGATCGGGTTGAAGGAGATGTTGCCGAGCAGCTTGAGCCAGATGTCGTTGCGCAAATCCGGCTCCACCGGGCACTTCAGACCGCCCGCCCGCATGGCCTCAGCGAAGGCGAGGCAGCGCGCCGAGCGGCTGCGGTCGGGCTCGCCGACGGAGAACCGGGTGCCTTCCAAGTGCCGTACCACGCCCGGTCCTTCGAGCTCGGTGGCCGCGTAGACCACGCAGCCGACGGCCCGTTCGGGCGCGAGCACCGCACTGACCGCGCCGTCCGGGTCCACGCTCTCGATCCGGTGGCCGTCGTACGGGCCGCCGTGCCGGTGGAAGTACCACCAGGGGATGCCGTTCTGGGCCGCCACGACCGCCGTGGTGCCGTGCAGCAGCGGCGCGATCAGCGGCCCGCACGCCGCGTACGCGTTGGCCTTCAGGCCCAGGAAGACGTAGTCGACCGGGCCCACTTCGGCCGGGTCGTCGGTCGCGTGCGGGTGCGCGGTGAAGTCGCCGCGCGGGCTGCGCACCCGTACTCCGTGCCGCCTCATGGCCGCCAGATGCGGTCCACGGGCGATGAGGTGCACGTCGGCACCCGCGCGGTGGAGCGCGGCGCCGACGTAGGCGCCGATGGCACCGGCGCCGAGAACTGCGACTTTCATGACGGGGGAGCTCCGTTCGGTCGAGGGTACCGAGGAACTGCCGAGACTGTGTCGACGAAATATTGTCTACAGTATGGAAGTTGGGGCGGCAAGGGTCCGCGCGGCGACCGTTCGGCGCAGGCCGCATACCGCTCACCGCATACGGTCGACGCGCCGCCTTCTCAACCGCCCCACGGATGCCTACCGTCCGGGGTTCATGAGTCCCCCCGTCGCGCCCGTGGGCTGGAGCCGCTGGCTCGTCCCGCCCGCCGCTCTGTCCGTCCACCTCTCCATCGGCCAGGCCTACGCCTGGAGCGTGTTCAAGCCGCCCCTGGAGTCCGCGCTCGGACTCAGCGGCACCCAGAGCGCGCTGCCCTTCCAGCTGGGCATCGTCATGCTGGGCCTGTCCGCCGCGTTCGGCGGCACGCTCGTGGAGCGCAAGGGCCCGCGCTGGGCGATGACCGTGGCCCTGGTCTGCTTCTCCTCCGGTTTCCTGCTCTCCGCGCTGGGCGCGTCCCTGGAGCAGTACTGGCTGATCGTCCTCGGCTACGGCTTCGTCGGCGGCATCGGCCTCGGCATCGGCTACATCTCACCGGTCTCCACCCTCATCAAGTGGTTCCCGGACCGGCCCGGCATGGCCACCGGCATCGCCATCATGGGCTTCGGCGGCGGCGCGCTCATCGCCTCGCCGTGGTCGGCCCAGATGCTGGAGTCCTTCGGGTCCGACAGCGGCGGCATCGCGCTGGCGTTCCTCGTGCACGGCCTGTCGTACGCCGTCTTCATGCTGCTGGGCGTGCTGCTGGTCAGGGTCCCGCGTGCTGCCCCAGAGGTGCGGGGAACGGCGGGGCAGGCCCCCACCGGCCCGCGGGTCTCGGCGAACCAGGCCGTCCGCACGCCCCAGTTCTGGTGCCTGTGGATCGTGCTCTGCATGAACGTCACCGCCGGCATCGGCATCCTGGAGAAGGCCGCGCCGATGATCACCGACTTCTTCGCGGACACCTCCACCCCGGTGTCGGTGACGGCCGCCGCCGGCTTCGTCGCCCTGCTGTCGGCGGCCAACATGGCCGGGCGCATCGGCTGGTCGTCGACCTCCGACCTCATCGGCCGCAAGAACATCTACCGCGTCTACCTCGGCGTCGGCGCGCTCATGTACACCCTGATCGCCCTGTTCGGCGACTCCTCCAAGCCCCTGTTCGTGCTGTGCGCGCTGGTCATCCTCTCCTTCTACGGCGGCGGCTTCGCGACGATCCCGGCGTACCTGAAGGACCTCTTCGGCACCTACCAGGTCGGGGCCATCCACGGGCGGCTGCTCACCGCCTGGTCGACGGCCGGGGTGCTCGGGCCGCTCATCGTGAACTGGATCGCCGACCGGCAGGAGGAGGCGGGCCGGCACGGCGCGTCCCTGTACGGCCTGTCGTTCGTCATCATGATCGGCCTGCTCGTCGTCGGCTTCGTCGCCAACGAACTCGTCCGCCCCGTCGCACCCCGTCACCACGTCCCCGCTCCCAGGGAGGCCGCTCATGCCGAGCGACAGCACTCAGAGCCCGCCTAGCCCCGACCGGCGGTGGCTGATCGCCCTGGCCTGGGTGTGGGTGGGCGTGCCGCTCGCCTACGGGCTGTACGAGCTCGTCCGCAAGGCGACGCAGCTGTTCACCGGTTAGCCGTTCGACAGGTGTCCGGGCGTCCGAGCTCCTGACGGAAGCCGACAACCAGGGCGCCGGTTTCCTGTCGTCTCGGCTGCCGTCGTACCCGTGAGTCACTGATCAGACTGGTGGATCCGCTACCCAAGGCAACGAGGGGGATCCACCCAATGAACGGCTCGCGCATCGCCGCCGTCGGCCACTACCAGCCCGCCAAGGTGCTCACCAACGAGGACCTGGCGGGCGTGGTGGACACCACTGACGAGTGGATCAGGAGCCGGGTGGGCATCCGCACCCGCCACATCGCGGGCCCCGACGAGCCGGTCGACGAGCTGGCCGCGCACGCCGCCGCCAAGGCGCTCGCGGCCGCCGGTCTGACCCCGGCCGACATCGACCTGGTGCTGGTCGCCACCTCCACCGCCGTCGACCGCTCGCCCAACATGGCCGCCCGGGTCGCCGCCCGGCTCGGCGTCCCGCGGGCCGCCACCATGGACCTCAACGTGGTGTGCGCCGGCTTCACCCACGCCCTGGCCACCGCCGACCACGCCGTCCGCGCGGGCGGCGCGACCCGGGCGCTGGTGATCGGCGCCGACAAGATGTCCGAGGTGACCGACTGGACCGACCGCACCACCTGCGTGCTGGTCGGGGACGGGGCCGGGGCCGCGGTGGTGGAGGCCGCGGACGAGCCGGCGATCGGGCCCGTGCTGTGGGGCTCGGTGCCCGAGATGGGCAACGCCGTACGCATCGAGGGCAGCCCGCCGCGCTTCGCCCAGGAGGGCCAGAGCGTCTACCGCTGGGCGACGACCCAGCTGCCGCCCATCGCGCGCCGGGCGTGCGAGCGGGCCGGACTCCAGCCCGCGGACCTCGCCGGGGTCGTGCTGCACCAGGCGAACCTGCGCATCATCGAACCCCTCGCCGAGAAGATCGGTGCCGTCAACGCCGTCGTCGCCCGCGATGTCACCGAGTCCGGCAACACCTCCGCCGCGAGCATTCCGCTGGCCTTCTCCAAGCTGGTCGAGCGGGGCGAGATCGCGTCGGGAGACCCCGTCCTGCTGTTCGGCTTCGGCGGCAACCTCTCCTACGCGGGCCAGGTCGTGCGCTGCCCCTGAGCCCCGCGAGGTCCGGCGGGGCGCGACGCGGTCGACTGTGACACGGCCAACTCCCCACGGCCCTGGCGGACGTGCGCCGTAGACTGTAGACGAAAGACAATCGATACTGACTCTGCGGCGACACCGGCGTCGGCCGCGCCGTGCACGGCCCTGCCGAGGAGGGGGACCGCGATGCTGTCGACAGGCCTGCCCCAAGGGGCGGTACCCAAGCTGGAACGCCCAGGTCCGCTGCGCGACCGCGTCTACGAGGCACTCCTCGAACTCATCACCACCCGTGCCCTCCAGCCCGGCCAGCACCTGGTCGAGAGTGAACTCGCCGGACACCTGGGGGTCTCCCGGCAGCCGGTGCGCGAGGCGCTCCAGCGGCTCAACACCGAGGGGTGGGTCGATCTGCGGCCCGCCCAGGGCGCGTTCGTGCACGAGCCGACGGAGGAGGAGGCCGACCAGCTCCTCACGGTCCGCACGCTCCTGGAGGCCGAGGCGGCCCGGCTCGCCGCGGCCAACGCCGACAGTGCCGGCATCGCCGCCCTGGAAGCGCTGTGCGCGGAGGGCGAGAAGGCCGTGGAGGCCGACGACGTGGACGGGGCCGTGGCCACGAACGCGCGCTTCCACGCCAAGATCATGGAGCTGGCCGGCAACGCCGTGCTCGCCGAACTCGCCGCCCAGGTCGACCGGCGCGTTCGCTGGTACTACACGCCGGTGGCCCGCCAGCGCGGCCACCAGTCCTGGATCGAGCACCGGGAACTCATCGCCGCGGTCACCGCCCGCGACGAACAGCGGGCGACCCGGCTGATGCGCGAACACACCGAGCACACCCGGCGGTCGTACCACGCGCGAGCGCGCTCCTAGGGTTCGCCGGCCGGCGACACCACCCGATCCGTCCCGCCCGGGCCCGTGCCGTCCGGGCTCGTCGGCCTGCCCTCATCGGTGTCCGGGCCCTCCTCGCCCGCGCGGAAGGGAGACCCGCGCCCCCGTCTTTGTCCTCTTAGTGGAAAAAGTAGGGGGCAATTCCTGCGCGACTTCTTCCCACTCCCGGCAGCCGCTGCTACGTTCCCTCCGAAAGCACGCCACCACGGTGTGGCGGAAAACCGGCGCGCACAGGCCGATCGAGGCGGGGAGGGGCTCGTGAGACGCATGACCGCACGACCCGGAAACGCCCACCAGGCCCGACTGCTCAAGCTGCTGCGCGACGGCGGCCCCAACTCCCGCGCCCAGCTGGGCGACCAGGTCGACCTCTCGCGGTCCAAGCTCGCCGTGGAGGTGGACCGGCTGCTGGAGACGGGGCTGGTCGTGGCCGACGGACTCGCCGCCTCGCGCGGTGGCCGCCGCTCCCACAACATCCGGCTCAACCCCGAACTGCGCTTCCTCGGCGTCGACATCGGCGCGACCTCGGTCGACGTCGCCGTCACCAACGCCGAGCTGGAGACCCTCGGGCACATCAACCACCCCATGGACGTGCGCGAAGGCCCCGTCGCGGTCTTCGAGCAGGTCCTGGCCATGGCCGCGAAGCTGAGGGCCTCCGGGCTCGCGGAGGGGTTCGACGGCGCCGGCATCGGCGTCCCCGGCCCGGTCCGCTTTCCCGAGGGCGTCCCGGTCGCACCGCCGATCATGCCCGGCTGGGACGGCTTCCCCGTGCGGGAGGCGCTCAGCCAGGAACTCGGCTGCCCGGTCATGGTCGACAACGACGTGAACCTGATGGCGATGGGGGAGCAGCACGCGGGCGTCGCCCGCACCGTCGCCGACTTCCTCTGCGTCAAGATCGGCACGGGCATCGGCTGCGGCATCGTCGTCGGCGGTGAGGTCTACCGCGGTACGACGGGCAGCGCAGGCGACATCGGGCACATCCAGGCCGTGCCCGACGGCCGCCCGTGCGCCTGCGGCAACCGGGGCTGCCTGGAGGCCCACTTCAGCGGAGCGGCCCTCGCCCGCGACGCCCTGGAGGCCGCCCAGCAGGGGCTCTCCCCGGAACTGGCCTCACGGCTGGAGACCGGCGGCGGCCTGACCGCCGCCGACGTCGCCGCCGCGGCCGCCGCCGGGGACGCCACCGCCCTCGAACTGATCCGTGAGGGCGGCAACCGCACCGGCCAGGTCATCGCCGGCCTGGTCAGCTTCTTCAACCCGGGCCTGGTGGTGATCGGCGGCGGGGTGACCGGACTCGGCCACACCCTGCTCGCCGCGATCCGCACCCAGGTCTACCGCCAGTCGCTGCCGCTGGCGACCGGCAACCTGCCCATCGTCCTGGGCGAACTGGGACCCGCCGCCGGCGTCACCGGCGCGGCCCGGCTCATCAGCGACCACCTGTTCTCCCCCGCGTAAGCGCACTTCCGTACGCCTGCACCACGCTCTCGGCACCGAACCCTGCTCTGCCCTGCCCTGAACCGGCCCGCACGCCCGCCAAGGGGACCTCATGGCACCAGAACCACCGCTGCTCAGCATGTCCGGCATCACCAAGTCCTTCCCCGGAGTCCGGGCCCTCGACGGCGTCGACCTCGACGTCCTGGCCGGCGAGGTGCACTGCCTGCTCGGCCAGAACGGCGCCGGCAAGTCGACCCTCATCAAGGTCCTGGCCGGCGCCCACCAGCCGGACACCGGCCGCCTGCGCTGGCGCGGCGAGGACGTCACCCTCCGCTCGCCGATCGCCGCCATGCGCCTCGGCATCGCGACCATCTACCAGGAACTCGACCTGGTGGAGCACCTGTCGGTCGCCGAGAACGTCCACCTCGGACACGAGCCGACCGCCGCCGGCTTCGTCGTCCGGGGCAAGGCCGCCAAGGCGTCGACGGCCGCGCTGCTCCAGCGGCTCGGCCACGGTGAGATCGACCCCGCCCGCCTGGTCGGGGAACTCTCCGCCGCGCAGCAGCAGATCGTGTCCATGGCCCGGGCGCTCTCCCACGACGTGCGGCTCATCGTGATGGACGAGCCGTCCGCCGCCCTCGACCCGGACGAGGTCGACAACCTCTTCCGCATCGTGGGCGACCTGACCGCCGCCGGGGTCGCCGTCGTCTACATCTCGCACCGCCTGGAGGAGATCCGCCGCATCGGCGACCGGGTCACCGTCCTGAAGGACGGCCGGGCCGTCGCGAACGGGCTGCCCGCGAAGTCGACCCCGACCCGCGAGGTCGTCGCCCTGATGACCGGCCGCAACGTCGAGTACGTCTTCCCCGACCGGCCCGTCGCCCCGCCCACCGCCGCACCCGTGCTGCAGGTCCGGGGGCTGTCGCGGGAGGGGGAGTTCGAGACCCTCGACCTCGACGTGCGGCCGGGTGAGATCGTCGGTCTGGCCGGACTCGTCGGCTCGGGCCGCTCCGAGATCCTGGAGACGGTCTACGGCGCCCGCAAACCGACCACCGGTCAGGTGCTCGTCGAAGGGCGGCCGTTGCGGCCCGGCAGCGTGCGGGCCGCCGTCCGCGCCGGACTCGGGCTCGCCCCCGAGGAACGCAAGGCGCAGGCGCTGCTGATGCTGGAGTCCGTCACCCGCAACGTGTCGGTCTCCTCCATGTCCCGCTTCTCGCGCGGCGGCTGGATCGACCGGGGCGCCGAACTCGGCGCCGCCCGGGCCGCCACCCGCGAACTGTCGCTCCGGCCTGACAACCCGTCCGTGCCGGTGCGCACCCTGTCCGGCGGCAACCAGCAGAAGGCCGTGCTCGCCCGCTGGCTGCTGCGCGGCTGCAAGGTGCTGCTGCTCGACGAACCCACCCGCGGTGTCGACGTCGGCGCCCGCGCCGAGCTCTACGCGGTCATCCGCCGGCTGGCCGACGAGGGCCTGGCCGTGCTGCTGGTCTCCAGCGAGGTGCCCGAGGTGCTCGGCCTCGCCGACCGCGTGCTGGTCCTGCGCGAGGGCCGCGTCGTCCACACGGCGCCCGCGCGCGAACTCGACGAACACCGCGTACTCGACCTGGTCATGGAAGGAAGCCCGGCGTCATGACGCAGCCCGTCTCCCCGCCGCGGGACAGCAGCACCACGAAGGTGTCCCAGGCCCAGCCCCCCGCCTGGCGCGGCCTGATGGCCCGCGCCGACGTGCGCACCCTCTCCCTGCTCGGCGTGCTCGCCGCACTGGTCATCATCGGCGGCATCACCAAGCCCGACGAGTTCCTCGACACCCGCAACCTGCAACTCGTCCTCACCCAGGCGTCCGTGATCGGTGTCGTCACCGTCGGCATGACCTTCGTCATCGTCTCCGGCGGCATCGACCTGTCGGTCGGCGCGATCGTCGCCCTGGCCTCCGTCTGGGCCACCACCGTCGCCACCCAGGAGTACGGCTTCGCCGGGATCCTCTTCACCGCGGTCGTCGTCGGAGTCGGCTGCGGCCTGGTCAACGGGGTGCTCATCGCCTACGGCGCGATGGTGCCGTTCATCGCCACCCTCGCCATGCTGGCCTCCGCCCGCGGCCTCGCCCTGCAGATCACCGACGGCAAGACGCAGATCGTCACCGTGCCGTCCGTGCTCGACCTCGGGGAGCGGGACGCCTACGTCCTCGGCGTCCCGCCCCTGGTCCTGGTGTTCGCCGTCGTCACGGTCATCGGCTGGCTGGTGCTCAACCGCACCACCTTCGGGCGCCGCACGGTCGCCGTCGGCGGCAACCCGGAGGCCGCCCGGCTCGCCGGCATCGACGTCCGCCGCCAGCGGCTGTACCTCTACCTGCTGTCCGGGCTGTGCTGCGGCATCGCCGCCTTCCTGCTGATCGTCCTGTCCGGCTCCGGCCAGAACACCAACGGCAACCTCTACGAACTCGACGCCATCGCCGCCGCCATCATCGGCGGCACCCTCCTGACCGGGGGCCGCGGCACCATCGTCGGCTCCGTCCTCGGCGTCCTGATCTTCACCACGATCACCAACATCTTCGCCCTGAACAACCTGCAGAGCGACGTCCAGCAGATCGCCAAGGGCGCGATCATCGTCGCCGCCGTGCTGGTCCAGCGCCGTACCGCGAGCACGACCTGATGAGGAAAGGGTTCACCGCCATGCCAGAGATCACCAGTCGCAGAGGACTGCTCTTCGGGGCCGCCGCCGTCTCCGCCGGTGCCCTCCTCACCGGGTGCACCAGCAACGAGCCGTCCGGCTCCGAGGACGAGCCGGCGGGCGACAACCAGCCGGCCGCCGACGACAAGCCCGGCAAGCAGGTCACCATCGGCTTCGCCGGACCCCAGGCCGACCACGGCTGGCTCAACGCGATCAACGACAACGCCAAGAGCCGCGCCGAGAAGTACGCGGACGTCACCCTGGAGATCACCGAGGGCTCCAACGACACCGCCCAGCAGATCGGCCAGATCGAGACCCTCATCAACAAGAAGGTCGACGTCCTGGTCGTGCTCCCCGCCGACGGCAAGGCCCTCACCCAGGTCGGCCTGAAGGCGATGCGCGCGGGCATCCCGGTCGTCAACCTCGACCGGATCTTCAACACCCCGCAGGCGTACCGCTGCTGGATCGGCGGCGACAACTACGGCATGGGCCTGAACGCCGGCCACTACATCGGCGAGAAGCTCAAGGGGAAGTCCGACGCCCGCGTCATCGAACTCGCCGGCCTCGACAACCTGGAGCTCACCAAGCAGCGCACCAAGGGCTTCGACGACGCCCTGAAGAACTACCCCAACATCAGGAAGGTCGCCCGCCAGGCCGCCGAGTTCACCGTGGAGTCCGGGCAGGCCAAGATGGCCCAGCTGCTCCAGGCGCAGTCGAAGTTCGACGCGCTGTGGAACCACGACGACGACCAGGGTGTCGGCGCGCTGCGCGCCATCGAGCAGGCCGGGCGCGACGACTTCCTGATGGTCGGCGGCGCGGGCGCCCTGTCCGCCTTCCAGGCCATCAAGCAGGACGACGGCGTGCTCAAGGCGACGGTGCTGTACCCGCCGACCATGGCCGCCTCCGCGATCGACCTCGCCCGCGCCCTCGGCCAGGGCAAGGGCATCGGCGGCATGGCCGAGTTCGAGATCCCGGCGTCCATCACGCTCTACTCCGCCGTCGTCGACAAGGCCAACGTCGACCAGTACATGCCCACCGGCTTCAAGTGATCCCGCCCGCACCCCCCACGTGCGCCACCCCGACCAGGACGAGGAGGACACCCGTATGGGACAGTCGCAAGCGCAGTCAGATGGGACCGAGGCAGGCAAGCCACCCCTGCGCGTGGGGATGGTGGGCTACGCCTTCATGGGCGCCGCCCACTCCCAGGGCTGGCGCACCGCGGGCCGCGTCTTCGACCTGCCGCTGAACCCCGTGCAGGCCGTCATCTGCGGCCGCGACCGGTCCGCGGCGCAGGCGGCGGCCGACCGGCACGGCTGGGCGTCCGTCGAGACCGACTGGCGCGCCCTCGTCGAACGGGACGACGTCGACCTCGTCGACATCTGCACCCCCGGTGACAGCCACGCCGAGATCGCGCTGGCCGCCCTGGCCGCCGGCAAGCACGTGCTGTGCGAGAAGCCGCTCGCCAACACCGTCTCCGAGGCCACCTCGATGGCGCGGGCGGCCGAGGAGGCCTACCGGCGCGGGCAGGTGGCGATGGTCGGCTTCAACTACCGCCGGGTGCCGGCCACCGCCCAGGCCCGCCGGATGGTCGCCGAGGGCCGGCTCGGCCGGCTGCGGCACGTGCGCGTGACCTATCTCCAGGACTGGCTGGTGGACCCGGAGTTCCCGCTGACCTGGCGGCTGCGCAGGGAGCAGGCCGGCTCGGGCTCGCTCGGCGACCTGGGCGCGCACATCATCGACCTCGCCCAGTACCTCGTCGGGGAGCCGCTGGCGGGGGTCTCCGCGCTGACGGAGACGTTCGTGCGGGAGCGGCCGCTGCCCACCGGCGCCACCAGTGGGCTGTCCTCCGTCTCGGCCGCCGGCAAGGGCGAGGTCACGGTGGACGACGCGGCCCTGTTCACGGCCCGCTTCCCCTCCGGCGCGATCGCCACCTTCGAGGCCACCCGCTACGCCACCGGCCGCAAGAACGCCCTGCGCATCGAGCTCAACGGCGAGCGGGGCTCGCTCGCCTTCGACCTGGAGCGGCTCAACGAGCTGTCCTTCCACGACGGGACCGAGCCCGGCGCGGAGGCGGGCTTCCGCCGGATCCTGGTCACCGAACCCGACCACCCCTACCTGGAGGCCTGGTGGCCGCCGGGACACGGCCTCGGCTACGAGCACACCTTCGTCCACCAGGCACGCGACCTCGTCCACGCCATCGCCGAGGGCCGCCGCCCCGATCCCTCCTTCACGGACGGGCTCCAGGTGCAGCGGGTGCTCGCCGCGGTGGAGGAGAGCGCCGAGAAGAACTCCGTCTACACCCCGATCGCGGTCTGAGGAGGCCCCTTTCATGCCGCGCACCTTCACGCTCTTCACCGGCCAGTGGGCCGACCTGCCCCTCGAGGAGGTCTGCCGCCTGGCCCGCGACTTCGGCTACGACGGCCTCGAACTCGCCTGCTGGGGAGACCACTTCGAGGTCGACAAGGCGCTGAACGATCCGTCCTACCTGGACTCCAGGCGCCAGCTGCTCGACAAGTACGGCCTGAAGTGCTGGGCGATCTCCAACCACCTGGTCGGCCAGGCCGTCTGCGACGCCATCATCGACGAGCGCCACGAGGCGATCCTTCCCGGGGCGATCTGGGGCGACGGTGAACCGGAAGGGGTCCGGCGGCGGGCCGCCGAGCGCATGAAGGACACCGCCCGGGCCGCGGCCGCCTTCGGCGTCGACACCGTCATCGGCTTCACCGGATCGGCCATCTGGCACCTCGTCGCCATGTTCCCGCCCGCGCCCGACGCGATGATCGAACGCGGCTACCAGGACTTCGCCGACCGCTGGAACCCGATCCTCGACGTCTTCGACACCGAGGGCGTACGGTTCGCGCACGAGGTCCACCCCAGCGAGATCGCCTACGACTACTGGACGACCCACAGGGCCCTCGAAGCCGTCGACCGGCGCCCCGCCTTCGGGCTCAACTTCGACCCCTCGCACTTCGTGTGGCAGGACCTCGACCCCGTCGGCTTCCTGTGGGACTTCCGTGACCGCATCTACCACGTCGACTGCAAGGAGGCCCGCAAGCGCCTCGACGGACGCAACGGCCGGCTCGGCTCCCACCTGCCCTGGGGGGACCCGCGGCGCGGCTGGGACTTCGTCTCCGCCGGGCACGGCGACGTCCCCTGGGAGGACGTCTTCCGGATGCTGCGCTCCATCGACTACCAGGGCCCGGTATCCGTCGAATGGGAGGACGCCGGCATGGACCGGCTCCAGGGGGCTCCCGAGGCGCTGACCCGTCTCAAGGCCTTCGACTTCGAGCCGCCCAGCGCGTCCTTCGACGCAGCGTTCAACAGCTGAACCAGGCCTCCGCCCCAGGTCCGGGACGGGGACCGGCCCTCCTGCCGGTCCCCTCTCCGGCCTGCGCGGATCCCGCTTTGTCCTGAGCGGGGAGAAAGTTCGACCAAGTCCGCACCAAGGGGTGTTCGCCCCGGACGGACGCGGTTACCGTCCTTGAAGTGTTCAGGACACACGCACCTCCGGGGTGACGGCGCACCCCGGCGCCCGCACCGCACGTCTTCGTACCCACCCCGTACGGCCCACCCGTTCCCGGAGGGACTTCGTGCACAGAACCAGCCTCACAAGCACCCCCAGACGTCCCGGACTGCGCACCACCATCGCCCTGTTCACCGGCCTGCTCCTGGCCGTGGGCACCCCCGCCACCGTCGCCGGCGCCCACCCCGGGCACCCGGAACACGACGAACCCGCGGCCGCCGAGGGCCAGTTCCAGCAGGTGCCGCTCGCCAAGGGCGAACCCGAGATGGGCGAGCCGATGTCGCTCGCCGTGCTCCCCGACCGCAGCGTCCTGCACACCTCGCGCGACGGCACGCTGCGCCGCACCGACCAGGGCGGCGTCACCAAGATCGCCGGCAAGATCCCCGTCTACACCCACGACGAGGAAGGCCTCCAGGGTGTCGGGGTCGACCCGGACTTCAAGAACAACCGGGCCATCTACCTCTACTACGCCCCACCGCTGGACACCCCCGCCGGCGACGCCCCGGAGACCGGCACCGCCGAGGACTTCAAGAAGTTCGACGGCGTCAACCGCCTCTCCCGCTTCACGCTGAACGCCAACGGCACGCTGAACCTGGCCAGCGAGAAGAAGGTCATCGACGTCGCGGCCTCCCGCGGCACCTGCTGCCACGTCGGCGGCGACATCGACTTCGACGCCGACGGCAACCTCTACCTGTCGACCGGCGACGACACCAACCCCTTCGCCTCCGACGGCTACACCCCGATCGACGACCGGCCGAACCGCAACCCGGCCTTCGACGCCCGCCGCAGCTCCGCCAACACCAACGACCTGCGCGGCAAGATCCTGCGCATCAAGGTCGCCGAGGACGGCTCCTACACGATCCCCGAGGGCAACCTCTTCGCCACGGGCACCGACAAGACCCGTCCCGAGATCTACGCGATGGGCTTCCGCAACCCGTTCCGGATGAGCGTCGACGACAAGACGGGCATCGTCTACGTCGGCGACTACGGGCCCGACGCGGGCGCCGCCGACCCCAGGCGCGGCCCGGCCGGACAGGTCGAGTTCGCCAAGGTGACCAAGGCGGCCAACTTCGGCTGGCCGTTCTGCACCGGGAACAACGACGCCTACGTCGACTACGACTTCGCCACCAAGGAGTCCGGCGAGAAGTTCGACTGCGCCGCCCCGAAGAACACCTCCCCGCACAACACGGGCCTGGTCGACCTGCCACCCGCGCAGGCCGCCTGGATCCCGTACGACGGCGGCTCGCTGCCGGAGTTCGGCAGCGGCTCCGAGTCCCCGATGGCCGGCCCGGTCTACCGGTACGACCCCGAGCTCGACTCCAGCGTGAAGTTCCCGGAGGCCTACGACGGCGACTTCTTCGCCGGTGAGTTCGGCCGGCGCTGGATCAAGCGGATCGAGCAGAACGAGGACGGCACGGTCGCGAAGATCAACGACTTCCCGTGGACCGGCACCCAGATCATGGACATGGAGTTCGGCCCCGACGGCGCCCTCTACGTCCTCGACTACGGCGTCTCCTGGTTCCAGGGCGACGAGCACTCCGCGCTGTACCGGATCGAGAACGCCGAGGACGGCTTCTCCCCGATCGCGGAGGTGAGCGCCGACAAGACCTCCGGAGCGGCCGGCCTGAAGGTCACCTTCACCGGCTCCGCCAAGGACGCCGACTCCACCGACCTCACCTACAGCTGGGACTTCGGCGACGGAACCAAGGGTGAGGGCCTCAACCCCACCCACCGCTACAAGAAGGTCGGCACCTACAGCGCCACCTTCACCGCCAAGGACCCCGAGGGCAACACCGGCAACGCCAGCGTGCGGATCGTGGTCGGCAACACCGAGCCCAAGGTGCGCATCGACGTCCCCGCCAACGGCACCCTCGCCGCCTTCGGCCAGCCCGTCCCGTTCAAGGTGACGGTCACCGACCCCGAGGAGACCGTCGACTGCTCCAAGGTCAAGGTCACCTACAGCCTCGGCCACGACTCCCACGCCCACGAGCTGACCAGCGAGATGGGCTGCGAGGGCACGCTGAAGCCGCCCCCCGGTGACGGCGGCCACGACCCGAACGCCAACATCTACGGTGTCGTCGGCGCCAGCTACACCGACGGCGGCGCAGGCGGACAGGAGGAGCTGACCGGCACCGCCCGCACCGTCCTGCAGCCGCTGCACCGCCAGGGCGAGCACTTCACCACCCAGTCGGGCGTGTCCGTCATCGACAAGACCGGCGCCCACGGCGGCAAGACCGTCGGCGACATCAACGACGGCGACTGGATCTCCTTCACCCCCTACCGGTTCGACGGCCAGAAGAAGATGACCGTGCGGGCCTCCTCCGGCGGCGCCGGCGGCTTCGTCGAACTGCGCACCGGCTCCCCCGAGGGACCGCTGCACGGCTCGGCCTACATCCCGCCGACCGGCGGCTGGGAGACGTTCCAGAACGTCGACGTGCCGCTGCGGTCGCTGCCGAAGAAGACCACCGACATCTACCTGGTCTTCAAGGGCGGCGCGGGCGCGCTGTTCGACGTGGACGACTTCGAGTTCTCCAAGGAGCCCTTCAAGGGCGGCAAGAAGGTCCTGGTCTTCTCCAAGACCGCCGGCTTCCGCCACGACTCCATCCCGGCCGGCATCGCCGCGCTGAAGGAACTCGGCGGCCCCGCCGGCATCACGGTCGACGCCACCGAGGAGGCCCGGCAGTTCACCACCACCAACCTCGCCAAGTACGACGCGGTGGCCTTCCTGTCCACCACCGGCGACGTGCTCAACGCCGAGCAGCAGAAGGCGTTCGAGGACTACGTGGCGGGCGGCGGCGGGTACATGGGCATCCACGCGGCGGCCGACACCGAGTACGACTGGGAGTTCTACGGCGGCCTCGTCGGCGCCTACTTCCACTCGCACCCGGCCATCCAGAAGGCCACCGTCCGCGTCGAGGACCACGACCACCCGTCCACCGCACACCTGGGCGACGCCTGGGAGCGCACCGACGAGTGGTACAACTACCGCACCAACCCGCGCGAGCAGGCCAAGGTCCTCGCCACCCTGGACGAGACCACCTACCAGGGCGGCACCATGAAGGGCGACCACCCGATCGCCTGGTGCCAGAGCTACGGCGGCGGACGCTCCTTCTACACCGGCGGCGGCCACACCAAGGAGTCCTACGCCGACGAGGCCTTCCGCGCCCACCTGCTCGGCGGCCTGCAGTACGCCACCGGCCAGGTGAAGGCGGACTGCAAGCCGGGCAAGGACTACCGGAAGATCTTCAACGGCCACACCCTGGACGGCTGGAAGCAGGCCGGCCCCGGCACGTTCGTCGTCAAGGACGGCGTGATGGAGACCGAGGGCGGCATGGGCCTGCTCTGGTACCAGGCCAAGGAGCTGAAGTCGTACTCCCTCAAGCTCGACTGGAAGATGCAGGGCGACGACAACTCCGGGGTCTTCGTGGGCTTCCCGGCCTCCGACGACCCCTGGTCCGCGGTGAACAAGGGCTACGAGATCCAGATCGACGCCACGGACGCGCCCGACCGCACCACGGGCTCCGTCTACTCCTTCAAGTCGGCCAACATCAAGGCCCGTGACCAGGTTCTGCGGCCGCCCGGCCAGTGGAACTCCTACGAGATCAAGGTCCAGGGCGAACGCCTCCAGGTGTTCCTCAACGGAGTCAAGATCAACGACTTCACCAACAAGGACCCCGAGCGGAGCCTGACCGACGGCTACATCGGCCTGCAGAACCACGGCGCCGACGACCAGGTCTCCTTCCGCAACATCCAGCTCAAGGAACTGCCCGTCCAGGGCCAGTGAACGGCGGCGGGCGGGGGACGCCGGACCCCCGCCCGCCGTCTCCCCCCTCCCCCCGGGTTCGCGCACGACCAGGAGGCTGCCCATGTCCGCGTCCCTTCCCCGACCGCGTGTGGGGGTGTGGCTGATCGGAGCCCGAGGCTCCGTCGCCACCACCGTCGTCACGGGGTGCGCCGCCGTCACCGCGGGACTCCACCCGCCCACCGGCATGGTGACCGAGACCCCCGCCTTCGCCGGCAGCGGCCTGCCCGCCCTGTCCGACCTCGTCTTCGGCGGCCACGACACCCTCGACTGCCCCCTGCCCAAACGCGCCGAGACCCTGACCGCCGGCGGCGTCCTCCCCCCGGGCGTCGCCACCGCTGTCACCGCCGAACTCGCCGCCGCCGACCGGGAGATCCGTCCCGGCGGCCCCACCCCCGGAGACACCAGGAGCGAGGCCGACCTGATCACGGCCTTCGCCGACGACATCCGCGACTTCACCCGGCGCCACGAGCTGGAACGGACCGTGGTGGTGAACGTCGCCTCCACCGAACCCGCCTCCCAGGGCCCCGGCGCCCCCCTGCCGGCCAGCAGCCTGTACGCCCTGGCGGCCCTGCGCGCGGGCTGCCCCTACGTCAACTTCACCCCCTCCCAGGGCATGCACCACCCCGCCGCCGCCCGCGAGGCCGAGCACAGCGGACTGCCCCACGCAGGCCGGGACGGCAAGACCGGACAGACCCTGCTGCGGGCCGTGCTCGGCCCGATGTTCGCGCAGCGGGCGCTGAGGGTCCGGGCCTGGTCCGGCACCAACCTGCTCGGCGGCGGTGACGGCGCCGCCCTCGCCGACCCGGCCGCCGCGGCGGCGAAGAACGCCGGCAAGGAACGCGTCCTCGCCGACACCCTCGGCAGCGTCCCCGAGGGCGAGGTCCACATCGACGACGTCCCCGCCCTCGGCGACTGGAAGACCGCCTGGGACCACGTCGCCTTCGACGGCTTCCTCGGCACCCGCATGATCCTGCAGACCATCTGGCAGGGCTGCGACTCGGCACTGGCGGCACCCCTGGTGCTCGACCTCGCCCGGCTCACCGCCCGCGCCCACGCCGTGGGCCTGTCCGGTCCGCTCGGCGCGCTCGGCTTCTACTTCAAGGATCCGGTGGGGGAGGGGCCCTCGGGCTTGTCCGAGCAGTACGAGGAGTTGGTCCGGTTCGGCCGCCGGCTGGCACGGACGGCCGAGGACCGCCCCGGCGCGGGGGTGGCAGGCAGCCCGGACGCGGTGGACGGCCCCGGTGCGGGGGTGAAAGGCAGTTCTGACGCGGCGGACGGCCCCGGTGCGGGGGTGGCAGGCAGCCCGGACGCGGCGGACGGCCCCGGCGTGGGGGCGGGGGAGAGGTCCGACACACCGGAGGGTGCGCTGTGACGCTGCGCGACACCTCCGGCTCGCACCCCGACAGCACCTGCACGACGGCCCCCGGGCGCACGTCCACGACGGCCCCCGGGCGCACCTTCGGAGGCCCGGAAGGGCGGGCGGGTACCGGCCGCGCGCACCACCGCCGCGCCTGGGCCGAACTCCTGCGCCTGCCTGCCCTGTTCAGCGTCCCCGGGGACGCCCTGGCCGGCACCGCCGCGGCCGGGGCGCGGCCCGGCCCCCGCACCCTGCTCGCCATCGGTTCCTCCCTCTGCCTCTATGAAGCAGGCATGGCCCTCAACGACTGGGCGGACCGTGACGTCGACGCCGTGGAACGCCCGCACCGCCCCCTGCCCTCCGGCCGCGTCCGTCCGGCCGCCGCACTCACGGCGGCCTGCGCGCTCACCGCGGCCGGCCTGGCGCTGGCCGCCCGCGCCGGACGACCCGCCCTGACCGTGGCCGCACCCCTGGCCGCGACCGTCTGGGCCTACGACCTCGGCCTCAAGCACACCCCGGCCGGACCCCTGGCCATGGGCGCGGCACGGAGCCTGGACCTCCTCCTGGGAGCCGCGGCCACCACCGGCGGCACGGGCCGTGCCCTGCCCTCCGCCGCCCTCCTCGGCACCCACACGGTCGCCGTGACGACGGTCTCCCGCCAGGAGGCCCGGGGCGGTTCACCCCTGGCCCCGCTGGCCGCCCTCGCGACGACCGCCCTGCTGACCCGCCTGGTGACGCGCGGGACGGTGGGTCCGGCCACCGGTCACCGGCCGGTGACGGCCGACGGGCCGACGGGCCCACGCCCCGTACGGCACCGCCCCGGGCGAGCGTCCGCAGAGTTGCTCACCACCGCGTGCGCAGCCGCCTACGCCGCGACCACCGCCCGCCCCTACCTCCACGCCACTCTCAACCCGTCACCTCCTCTCACCCAACGCGCCGTCGGTGCCGGCATCCGCGCCACGATCCCCCTCCAGGCGGCCCTCACGGCCCGCTCCCGGGGCACGGCCGGGGCCCTCCTCATCGCCGCGCTCGCCCCGCTCGGAGCGAAGTTCGCGAAGAAGGTGAGCGTCACATGAGCCACGAAGCGCCCCGGGTGCCGACCGGCCTCACGACGGCCCCACCACCCGCCGCACCCGACGCCCCCGCCTCCCTCCGCTTCGGCTACGGCACGAACGGTCTCGCCGACCTCCGTCTCGACGACGCCCTCCGCCTCCTCGCCGACCTCGGCTACGACGGCGTCGGCCTGACCCTCGACCACATGCACCTCGACCCGCTCGCCCCCGACCTCGCCGCCCGCACGCGCCGCGTCGCGCACCGGCTGGACGCGCTGGGCCTGGGCGTCACCGTGGAGACCGGGGCCCGCTACGTGCTCGACCCGCGGCGCAAGCACGGTCCGTCCCTCCTCGACCCGGACCCCGACGACCGGGCCCGCCGCGCCGACCTGCTCGTCCGGGCCGTCCGTGTCGCCGCCGATCTCGGTGCCCACGCGGTGCACTGCTTCAGCGGCATCGTCCCGGAGGGCACCGACTCCGGCACCGCCTGGAAACGCCTCACCGAGTCCCTCACCCCCGTGCTCGACGCCGCCACCACCGCCGGTGTCCCGCTCGCCGTCGAACCCGAACCCGGTCACCTCCTGGCCACCCTCGCCGACTTCCACCACCTGCGCCGCGCCCTCGGCGACCCCGAGCCGCTCGGCCTCACCCTGGACATCGGACACTGCCAGTGCCTCGAACCCCTGGCGCCCGCCGACTGCGTGCGCGCCGCCGCCCCGTGGCTGCGGCACGTCCAGATCGAGGACATGCGGCGCGGCGTGCACGAGCACCTCCCCTTCGGGGACGGGGAGATCGACTTCCCGCCGGTCCTGGCGGCCCTCGCCGCCACCGGCTACCAGGGCCTGACGGTCGTCGAACTGCCCCGCCACTCCCACGCGGGCCCCCACTTCGCCGCCCGCTCCCTGCCGTTCCTCCGCCACGCCGAGCAGGCCGCGGCCACCGCTTCGCCGTCTCCCGCTCCGGCCCTCCAGCAGGCCGCGCCACCCCACGGCGCTCCCTCCACCACCCCTGAAGGGAGCAGCACCCCATGAGCCACCCCCGCGCCACACCCGCGGCGAGAACCGAGGCGACCACCCAGGACACCACCAGCACGGGGTCCCACCCGGACTCACCCACTCCCGGCACCCCTCCCACCCGCGACGCCACTCCCACCTCCCTGCCCTCGCTCACCGAGCTCCGCCGCCGTCTGACCACCGACCTCGACCAGGCCGCCCGCACCTGGCTGGAGCGCGCCTTGGAGGAGGCCGCCGCCCATCCCGGCATCCACGGGCCCATCTCCGCGTGGGAACTGCGGCTCGCCGAGGCCGGCCGCCGCTGCGGGGCCGCGCACGCCGACGCCGCTCGCGTGCTGATCCTGCACGCGGCCCGGGCCGGCACCGACGCGCTGACCCGCGTGTACTTCCAGGGCACCGCCGACGAGCGCCGCGCCGTCCTGCACGCCCTGCCCCACCTCGTGCCCGGGCCCGCCGCCCTGCCGCTCGTCGAGGACGCCCTGCGCACCAACGACACCCGGCTCCTCACCGCCGCCGTCGGCCCGTACGCCGCCCGGCACCTGGACCCCCACTCCTGGCGGCACGCCCTGCTGAAGTGCCTGTTCACCGGTGTTCCCGTCGACCACGTGGCGGATCTGCCCCGGCGGGCCCGCGGTGACGGCGAACTCGCCCGCATGCTGGGCGACTACGCCGCCGAGCGCACCGCCGCCGGCCGTCCCGTCCCCGAGGACCTGTACCGCGTCCTGGACCTGACCGAGTCCGCGACCCCTGCCCCGGGCCCGGACCACCCCCACGGCAAGGAGTCCTGATGCGCATCTTCGACCCCCACATCCACATGACGTCCCGGACCACCGACGACTACGAGGCCATGTACGCCGCCGGCGTCCGTGCCGTCGTCGAGCCGGCCTTCTGGCTCGGCCAGCCCCGGACCTCGCCCGCGTCCTTCCGTGACTACTTCGACGCCCTCCTCGGCTGGGAGCCGTTCCGCGCGGCCCAGTACGGCATCGCCCACCACTGCACGATCGCCCTCAACCCCAAGGAGGCCAACGACCCCCGCTGCGTGCCGATCCTCGACGAACTGCCCCGGTACCTCGTCAAGGACAACGTCGTGGCCGTCGGCGAGATCGGCTACGACTCGATGACCCCCGCCGAGGACACCGCCCTGGCCGCGCAGCTGCAGCTCGCCGCCGACCACGGCCTGCCCGCCCTGGTGCACACCCCGCACCGCGACAAGCTCGCCGGGCTGCGCCGCACCCTCGACGCCGTCCGGGATTCCGACCTGCCCGTGGAGCGCGTCCTGGTCGACCACCTCAACGAGACGACCGTCAAGGAGGCCAAGGACAGCGGCTGCTGGCTGGGCTTCTCCGTCTATCCCGACACCAAGATGGACGAGGAGCGGATGGTCGCGATCCTGCGCGCCTACGGCCCCGAGCAGGTCCTGGTCAACTCCGCCGCCGACTGGGGGAAGAGCGACCCCCTCAAGACCCGCAAGGTGGGCGACCTGATGCTCGCCGAGGGCTTCGACGAGGACACGGTCGACCGGGTCCTGTGGCGCAACCCGGTCGCCTTCTACGGGCTCAGCGGCCGCCTGAACCTCGACGTCACCGGCACGGAGGCCACCCACGAGGGCAACTCCATCCTCCGCGGCGTCCCCAAGGACCCGACCGGTCCCAAGGACCCGACCGTCCCCAAGGGACCGCGCGAGCAGGAACCCGGGACGGCGGACCCGGCCCGTGTCCCCGCTGCGGAGGCGTGAGCCATGCGCTTCCGCCATCCCGACGGCACCACCGTCCACCTCGCCTACTGCACCAACGTGCACCCCGCCGAGACCCTCGACGGCGTCCTCGCCCAGCTGCGCGACCACTGCGAACCCGTCCGCCGCCGCCTCGGCCGCGACCGGCTGGGCATCGGGCTGTGGCTCGCCAAGGACGCCGCACACGCGCTCGTCACCGACCCGTCGGCCCTGCGCGGCCTGCGCGCCGAGCTCGACCGGCGCGGCCTGGAGGTCGTCACCCTCAACGGCTTCCCCTATGAGGGCTTCGGCGCCGAGGAGGTCAAGTACCGCGTCTACAAGCCGGACTGGGCCGACCCGGAACGCCTCGACCACACCACCGCCCTGGCCCGCGTCCTGGCCGGTCTCCTCCCCGACGACGTCACCGACGGGACCATCTCCACCCTGCCCCTGGCCTGGCGCACCGCCTACGACGACGAGCGCGCCGAGGCCGCCCGCGCCGCCCTGCGCACCCTCGCCGAACGTCTCGACGCCATCGAGGAACTGACCGGCCGCTCCGTCCGCGTCGGCCTGGAACCGGAGCCCGGCTGCGTCGTGGAGACCACCCGCGACGCCATCGCCCCGCTCACGGCGATCGGCCGGGACCGCATCGGCATCTGCGTGGACACCTGCCACCTCGCCACCTCCTTCGAGGACCCGCACACCGCCCTGGACGCCCTGGCCGAAGCCCGCGTCCCCGTCGTCAAATCGCAGCTCTCCGCCGCCCTGCATGCCGAGCACCCCCATCTGCCCGAGGTCCGCGAGGCACTCGCCGCCTTCGCCGAACCCCGCTTCCTGCACCAGACCCGCACGGCCACCGCCGCCGGGCTGCGCGCCACCGACGACCTCGACGAGGCCCTCACCGGCCACGCCCTGCCGGACGCCTCGCCCTGGCGCGCCCACTTCCACGTCCCCCTGCACGCGGCCCCCGCCGCGCCCCTCACCTCCACCCTGCCCGTGCTGAAGGCCGCACTGACCCGGCTCGTCGGCGGCCCGGCCCCGCTCACCCGCCACCTGGAGGTGGAGACCTACACCTGGCAGGCGCTCCCGCCCGAGCTGCGCCCCAAGGGCCGCGCCCAGCTCGCCGAGGGCATCGCCGCCGAACTCGCCCTCGCCCGCGACCTGCTGACCGACCTCGGCCTGAAGGAGCTGCCATGAGCACCCCCGAGCAGCCGGTCCCGGCCGGCGCGGACCGCCCCACCCCCCTCCTCGTCCTGGACGTCGTCGGCCTCACCCCCCGTCTCCTCGACCACATGCCGCACCTCAAGGCGCTCGGCCGGTCCGGCTCCCTGGCCCCGCTCGGCACCGTCCTGCCCGCCGTCACCTGCGCCGCCCAGTCCACGTTCCTCACCGGCACCATGCCCTCCGAGCACGGCATCGTCGGCAACGGCTGGTACTTCCGCGAACTCGGCGACGTCCTGCTGTGGCGCCAGCACAACGGGCTCGTGGCCGGTGACAAGCTCTGGGACGCCGCCCGCCGCGCCCACCCCGGCTACACGGTCGCCAACATCTGCTGGTGGTATGCCATGGGCGCCGACACCGACATCACCGTCACCCCCCGCCCCGTCTACTACGCCGACGGCCGCAAGGAACCCGACTGCTACACGCGGCCGCCCGCCCTGCACGACGAACTCACCGAGAAACTCGGCACCTTCCCCCTGTTCCACTTCTGGGGCCCCGGAGCGGACCTCGTCTCCAGCCGGTGGATCATCGACGCGACCCGCCACATCCTCCGCACCCGCCGGCCCGACCTGGCGCTCTGCTACCTCCCTCACCTCGACTACGACCTGCAGCGGTTCGGCCCCGACGACCCGCGCTCGCTGAAGGCGGCCACCGATCTGGACACCGCCCTGGCCCCGCTCCTGGACGAGGCCCGGGCGGAGGGCCGCACGGTCGTCGCGCTGTCCGAGTACGGCATCACCCGCGTGAACCGGCCCGTCGACATCAACCGCGCCCTGCGCCGCGCGGGTCTGCTGGAGGTGCACACGCAGGACGGCATGGAGTACCTGGACCCGATGGCCTCCCGGGCCTTCGCGGTCGCCGACCACCAGATCGCCCACGTCTACGTGCGCCGCCCCGAGGACCTCGACGCCACGCGCGCCGCCCTCGACGGCCTGCCCGGCATCGAGCAACTCCTCGACGACGAGGGCAAGAAGGCCCATCACCTCGACCATCCGCGCGCGGGCGAACTCGTGGCCGTGGCGGAACCGGACGCCTGGTTCACCTACTACTACTGGCTCGACGACGCCCGGGCGCCCGACTTCGCGCAGCTCGTCGAGATCCACCGCAAACCCGGCTACGACCCGGTCGAACTCTTCATGGATCCCCTCGACCCCTACGTCAAGGTGAAGGCGGCCACCGCGCTGGCGCGCAAGAAACTCGGCATGCGCTACCGCATGGCGGTGGTGCCCCTGGACCCGTCACCTATTCGCGGCAGCCACGGCCGCCTTCCGCAGAGCGACGACGACGGTCCGCTCCTCATCTGCTCCACCCCCCGTGCTGTCGGCGACCGCGTCGCGGCCACCGATGTGAAGTCTCTGCTGCTCCGACTCGCCGGTCTCGCCTGAGAGGCCATAGCCGCAGCCATCACCACAGCCGAAGCCGTCGGTCCCGACTGCTCACAAGTGAAGCACTCACCACTGACAACGCCCCACGATCACGAGGAGTTCCCCGCATGAGCCGCTTCTCCCAGCCCGACCCCGAGCTGAGCCACCGCCTCAGCAGACGAGGCATGCTCGGCGTGGCCGCCGGTGCCACCGCCGCCGCCCTGCTCGGCGCGGCGGCCCCCGCCACCGCGGCCCCGGCGACCGCCACCACCGGTACCGCCGCCGCGGGCAAGGGCCGCGGCCGGCCCGTCCTGCCGCCCGGCCGCCTCGGCATCCAGCTGTACAGCCTGCGCGACAAGGTCTCCACGCTCGGCTTCGGCCCCGTCTTCGCCGAACTGGAGCGGTACGGCTACGACGAGGTCGAGTTCGCCGGCTACACCCAGGGCTCGGCGGGCCCCATCACGCTCGCCCAGCTCAAGCGGCTGGCCCGCAGCCACGGCCTCAACCCGATCGGCAGCCACGTCGGCTACTACTCCGACGACCCCAACGCCTACACCTTCGCGCAGAACCTCACCAAGGTCCTCGACGACGCCCAGGCCCTCGGCCTGAAGCACATCGGCACGGCCGCCGGCCCGTTCCGCTACGGCTCGACCGTCGACGCCTGGAAGCGCGCCGCCGAGGACTTCAACACCTACGGGGCCGCGGCGAAGGCCCGCGGCATGAAGTTCTACCAGCACAACCACTCCGAGGAGTTCTCCTTCGCCACCGACAACCCCAAGGTCCGCCTGTACGACGTCCTGCTGAAGGAGACCGACCCGGACCTGGTGTACCTGGAGATGGACATCTACTGGGCCTACGTCGGCCAGTTCCGCTTCTCCAAGCGGCCCGACGGCACGGCCGCGCCGTTCGAGCCGCTCGACTACGTCCTGCGGCAGCCGGACCGCTACCCGCTGTTCCACGTCAAGGACGGCGAGAGCGACCCGTCGAACCCCTACGGCTACCGCATGACCGACGTCGGTGACGGCGACATCGACTACCGGCGGTTCATCTCCGCCGTGACCCGGCTGCGCGGCCACCGCCTGGCCCACCACTGGCAGGCCGAGCACGACAACCCGGCCGAGTCCTTCACCTTCGCGCGCCGCTCCAGCGCGCACCTGCACTCGCTGCGGGAGAAGTGCTGACGGCCGGAACGGCATCAGGAGGCCCCTCCCCCGGCGGGGAGGGGCCTCCTCATGGTGAGGCGGGGTGTCGGTCGTGCGACGGTGGGGCGGTGCGTGCGGCGTCGGTGGGTGATGACGAAGCCGGCCCGGATCCGGCGCCGTGTCAGGTCGTGTCCTCACCGAGCGGTTGCGGGTTCGGCGTGATGCGGCGGATCTGCTTGTCGCGTCCCGGCGGGGTGAGGAACAGGGCCACGCAGCCCGCGAAGAGCGAGATGGAACCGGCCAGGACGAAGGCACCGGAGTGTCCCCACGCGCCGACGACCACGGCACCCATGCCCGCTCCCAGGCCGGAGACCAGCTTGGCGCTGTAGACCATGCCGTAGTTGGACGCGTTGTTGTTCTCGCCGAAGTAGTCGGCGGTGAGCGCGGCGAACATCGGGAAGATGGCGCCGCCGCCGAAGCCGGAGATGGAGGAGAAGACCAGGAACAGCGGGAGGTTCTCGGCGTTCGCCGACCAGAGGATGCCGTACTGGGACAGGCCCAGGATGACGCACACCACCAGCAGGCACCGCTTGCGGCCGTACAGGTCGGACAGCCAGCCGATGACACCGCGGCCGGTGCCGTTGACGATGGCCTTCAGGGACATGGCCGTGGCGACGATGCCGCCCGCGAACCCGGCCTCCTCGCCGATCTCCACCTGGAAGGCGATGCCGAAGATGTTCACGCCGGACGTGCACGCCAGGCAGAACCACATCAGCGCCACCCGCCCGGTCTTCCACGCCTCCTTGGGGGAGTACTGGCGCACCGCCGGCGGGTTCATGCGCAGCGAACGGGCCGCGCGCGGGTCGGCCGGCGGGTTGAGCGGGTCGATGTCGGCGGGCCACCAGTTCTTCGGCGGGTCCTTGAAAAAGTAGCCGGAGCAGGCGACGATCCCGGCCAGGAACACACCCACCGAGACCAGCACCCAGCGGAAGTTGGTGAGGTCCATGTAGCCGTTGAAGAGGAAGACGAAAGGCACCGAGCCGTAGGCGAAACCGCCGTTGACGAAGCCGGTCTTGCCGCCCTTGCGCTCCGGATACCACTTGCCGACCATGTTGACGCAGGTGGCGTACACCATGCCCGCGCCCATGCCGCTGAACATGCTGAAGCCGATGTAGGCGAAGACGACGTGCGGTGCGAAGGCCAGTGACAGGTAGCCCAGGAGGGTGCCCGCCGCGCCGCACATCATGGCCCAGCGGGCCGGGAGTTTTCCGCTCTCACGCAGCTTGCCCGCGGGGAAGGCCACCGCGGCCTGGAAGAAGACCCAGACGGTCATCATCCAGAAGATGTGCATGCTGTCCCAGCTGTGCGCCGTGTGCAGGGTCTCCTCGGCGGACGCGAACGCGTACTCGGCGGAGGAGATGCCCATCATGCCGATCCAGGGCAGGATCACCATCCACTTGCGCTTGCGCCCCATGATGTCGATGTCGGTCTCACCGAGGCGGTAGACGCGGCCGTTCGCGTCGGTGACCTCCCGGTAGGGAACCGTGGTGGGCAGATCGGTCGTTGTCATGTCGTGTCGCACCCCTTGCGTCGAAAGATCTGGCCAGCGCCCCCTGTCCCATGCCTTTCGTGCGCGTGCGGGCCCCGGGGCCGGCCGACGCGCACCGTCGGCCGGCCCCCCGCTGCCTCACCTCATGTACCGCCCCCCAGCAGCCCCGCCGCCCGCGCCCAGCGGTACTTCGCGCCGAGCACGGCCACCGGCTTCTCGGTGGTGTACGGGTACGCCACGACCCCGCGCTCGAAGAGGTACTGGCAGGCCTCCTCGACCTCCACGTCCCCCGCCAGCGACGCCACCACGGGCTTGTCGATCCCGCGCTCGCGGAACTCGGCCACCACGCGCGCGGTGAGCTCGGCGAACACCATCGGGGGAGTGACGATCGTGTGCCAGTAGCCCAGGACCAGCGCGTGGACGCGCGGATCCTCCAGCCCCAGCCGGATCGTCGCCTCGTACGTCGACGGCGGCTCGCCCCCGGTGATGTCCACCGGATTGCCCGCCGCACCGAAGGGCGGAATGAACCTGCGGAACGCCTCGTCCAGGTCCGCCGGGATCTCCATCAGCGACAGGCCGTTGTCCGTCACCGCGTCGGAGAGCAGCACGCCGCTGCCGCCGGCGCCGGTGATGATCACGACGTTGTCGCCCTGCGGCGCGGGCAGCACGGGCAGGGCGCGCGCGTACTCCAGCATGTCGTTGAGTCCCGGGGCCCGGATGACACCGGCCTGGCGGAGGATGTCGTCGTACACGGCGTCGTCACCGGCGAGGGCGCCGGTGTGCGAACCGGCCGCCCGCGCACCCGCCGCCGTACGGCCCGCCTTGAGCACCACCACCGGTTTCTTCGGCACGGTCGCCCGCGCTGCCTCCACGAAGGCGCGCCCGTCCTTGAGGTCCTCCAGGTGCATCGCGATGCACTCGGTGTGCGGGTCCTCGCCGAACCAGGTCAGCAGGTCGTCCTCGTCCAGGTCCGACTTGTTGCCGAGCCCGACGATCGCCGACACGCCCGTCCTGGTGGTGCGGGCGAAGCCCAGGATGGCCATCCCGATGCCGCCCGACTGCGAGGTCAGCGCCACCCCGCCCTTGACGTCGTACGGCGTGCAGAACGTGGCGCACAGGTCCTGCCAGGTCGAGTAGTAGCCGTAGATGTTCGGCCCCAGCAGCCGCACGCCGTACCGCTCGGCGATGGCGACGATCTGCGCCTGGAGCTCGTGTTCGCCGGTCTCCGCGAACCCGGAGGGGATCAGCACGGCGTTCGGGATCTTCTTGCGCCCCACCTCTTCCAGGGCCGAGGCCACGAACCTGGCGGGGATCGCGAAGACCGCCACATCCACCTCACCGGGAACGTCGGTGACACTCTTGTACGCCTTGCGGCCCAGGATGTCATCGGCCTTGGGGTTCACCGGGTGGATGTCGCCCGCGAAACCCCCGTCGACGAGGTTGCGCATCACCGAGTTGCCGATCTTGCCCTGCTCGTTGGAGGCGCCGATGACGGCGACCGAGGCGGGCTGCATCAGCCGGCGCATCGAGGTGAGGATCTCGTCCCGGGAGTACTTCCGGCGGGGCGGGGGCTGCGACTCGGCGAGGATCACCCGGATGTCGGCCGCCATCGCCCCGTCCGCGGTGGCGATCACCGGGTTGAGGTCGACCTCCGCGATCTCCGGGAAGTCGGCGACGAGTTCGGAAACCCGCCGGATCTGCTCCGCCACGGCCCACCGGTCCACACCGGCCTGCCCGCGCACCCCGCGCAGGATCTCCGCCGAGCGGATCGAGTCCAGCATCGACAGCGCCTCGTCGGCGTCCACCGGCGCGAGCCGGAAGGTGACGTCCTTGAGGACCTCGACGAGCACCCCGCCGAGCCCGAACGCGACGACCTTCCCGAACGTCGGGTCCGTGACCGCCCCGACGATGACCTCCTGCCCCCGGGGCAGCAGCTCCTGCACCTGCACACCCGAGATCCGGGCCTTCGGGTCGTAGGCACGCGCGTTGTCGACGATGGTGTGGAACGCGGCCCGGACGGCGGCGGCGCCCTCGACGCCGACGAGCACCCCGCCGGCGTCGGTCTTGTGCAGGATGTCCGGCGAGACGATCTTCATCACGACGGGGCCGCCGAAGCGCGCGGCGAACGCCACGGCCTCGTCGACGTCGGCCGCCAGCTCCTCGCCCGGGACGGCGATGCCGTAGGCGTCGGCGAGCACCTTGCCCTCGGGCGCGGTCAGCGCGGTCCGGCCCTCGGCCCGCACGGAGTCGAGCAGCGAGCGCACCCGCGCCCGGCGGTCCTCGGCCATCACGTCAGATCACCCCGTTCGACTTGAGCAGGCGCACTTCCTCGTCGCCGAGGCCGAGTTCGCCGACGTAGACCTCTTCGTTGTGCTCGCCGAGCAGGGGGGAACTGGTGACCTCGACGGGGGAGTCGGACAGTTTGAGCGGACTGCCGACGGTCACGAACGCGCCCCGCTCCGGATGGGGCACCGTCACGACCATCTCGTTGGCGACCAGCGACCGGTCCTCGATGATCTCCCGCGTCGACAGGATCGGCCCGCACGGGATGTTGTGCGCGTTGAGCCGCTCCAGCACCTCCCACTTGGGCAGCGTCGAGGACCACTCCTCGATCAGCTGGAACATCTTGTTCAGCTTGGGCAGCCGCGCCTCGGGCGTCGCCCACTCGGGGTCGTCGGCCAGCTCCGGCCGGCCGATGAGCTCGCTGAGGGGCCGCCAGCCGACGGGCTGCACGATGACGTACACGTAGTCGTTCGGGCCGCCCGGCGCGCACTGGACGGCCCAGCCGGGCTGGCCGCCGCCGGACGCGTTGCCGGACCTGGGAACCTCGTCGCCGAAGTCCTCGTTGGGATATTCAGCGAGCGGCCCGTGTGCCAGGCGCTGCTGGTCCCGCAGCTTCACCCGGCACAGGTTCAGTACGGCGTGCTGCATGGCCACGTTGACCCGCTGCCCGCGACCGGTGCGCTCCCGTTGGTAGAGCGCGGCGAGGATGCCCGCGACGGCGTGCACCCCCGTCCCCGAGTCCCCGATCTGGGCCCCCGTCGCCAGCGGCGGCCCGTCCTCGAAACCGGTGGTCGCCATCGACCCGCCCATGGCCTGCGCGACGACCTCGTACGCCTTGAAGTTGGTGTACGGGCCCTCGCCGAACCCCTTGATGGAGGCATAGACGATACGCGGATTGATCTCCTTGATGCGGTCCCAGGTGAAGCCCATGCGGTCCACGGCGCCCGGCCCGAAGTTCTCGACCATCACGTCGGAGCGCCGGATCAGCTCGGTCAGGAGCTCCTTGCCGCGCTCGGTCTTGGTGTTGAGGGTGATGCTCCGCTTGTTGCAGTTGAGCATCGTGAAGTAGAGGGAGTCGACGTCCGGCAGATCACGCAGCTGCTTGCGCGTGATGTCGCCGGTCGGCGCCTCCAGCTTGACGACGTCCGCGCCGAGCCAGGCGAGCAGCTGGGTCGCCGAGGGCCCGGACTGGACGTGGGTCATGTCCAGGACGCGGATGCCGTCGAGAGCCCTGGTCGAGGTCTGGGTCATGCCAAGCGCTCCTCACTTGTACATGGTCTGGTTCATGGTTCCGGGGGCGTACGCGTCGGGGTCGACCCAGACGTTGATCAGGGACGGCTTGCCGGACTCACGGGCACGCCGCAGGGCCGGGCCGATCTCGGCGGGGTCGCGGACCTCCTCGCCGTGGCCGCCCAGCATCTGGGCGAACTTGTCGTAGTGGACGTCGCCGAGGGTGTTGCCGACCCGCTCGCGGTCCTTGCCGTACTTGGCGGCCTGGCCGTAGCGGATCTGGTTCATGGAGGAGTTGTTGCCGACGATGCCGACGAAGGGGAGGTCGTAACGGACGAGGGTTTCGAAGTCCCAGCCGGTCAGGGAGAAGGCGCCGTCGCCGAAGAGCGCGACGACCTCCTTGCCGGGCCGGGCCTGCTTGGCCGCGAGCACGAAGGGGACGCCGACGCCGAGCGTGCCGAGGGGGCCCGGGTCCATCCAGTGCCCGGGCGACTTGGGCTGCACGACCTGCCCGGAGAAGGTGACGATGTCGCCGCCGTCGCCGATGTAGACCGAGTCCTCGGTGAGGAAGTCGTTGATCTCGCTGACCAGGCGGTAGGGGTGGATCGGTGAGGCGTCGGACCGCAGCTGCGGCAGCCGCTTCTCCAGGGCGGTCTGCTCGGCCGCACGCAGCTCGTCCAGCCACTCCTTGCGCCTGGAGGCACCGCCGTTGACGCGCCCGGAGGCGGCCTCGGTCACCGACTTCAGCACGAGCCCGGCGTCGCCCACGATGCCGAGGTCGATGTCGCGGTTCTTGCCGACCGTGCGGTAGTCGAGGTCGATCTGCACGACGGTCGCGTCCTGCGACAGCCGCTTGCCGTAGCCCATGCGGAAGTCGAAGGGCGTGCCGACGATGACGATGACATCGGCGTGGGAGAAGGCGTACCTGCGCGAGAGCTGGAAGTGGTGCGGGTCGCCGGGCGGGAGGGTGCCGCGGCCGGAGCCGTTCATGTAGGCGGGGACGTTCAGCGTGCGCACCAGCTCGATGGCCGCCTCGGTGCCCCGGGTCGTCCAGACCTGGCTGCCGAGCAGGATGGCCGGCTTCTCGGCGTGCACCAGCAGGTCGGCGAGCCTCTCGATCGCCTCCGGGTCGCCGGCCGAGCGGGTCGAGGCGCGGTAGGCACCGGCCCGGGGCACACGTGCCTTGTCCACCGGCACTTTGGCGTCGAGCACGTCGCGCGGGATCTCCAGGAAGGAGGGGCCCGGCGCGCCGTGGAAGCACTCGCGGAACGCCATGGACACCATGTCCGCCGCGCGCGCCGTGTCCGGCACGGTCGCCGCGAACTTGGTGATGGGGTTCATCATGTCGACGTGCGGCAGGTCCTGCAGGGAGCCCATCTTGTGCTGGGTGAGGGCTCCCTGGCCGCCGATCAGCAGCATCGGGGACTCGGCGCGGAAGGCGTTGGCGACACCGGTGACGGCGTCGGTGGTCCCCGGGCCGGCGGTGACCACCGCGCAGCCGGGCTTGCCGGTGATGCGCGCGTAGCCGTCGGCGGCGTGGGCGGCGACCTGCTCGTGGCGGACGTCGACGACCTCGATGCCCTCGTCGACGCAGCCGTCGTAGATGTCGATGATGTGGCCGCCGCACAGGGTGTAGATGCGTTCGACCCCTTCGGCCTTGAGCGCCTTGGCTACGAGATGACCACCGGAGATCACGTCCTGGGTGTCGTCGGGCATGGCGAAGTCCTGTCCCTTCGTAGGGGGTTGGGGCGGCACGCGGTACATTGCATACAGTCGACGAATACTGTATGAAGCTTGTTATCCCGCATCCGGTGGATGGTGTCCAGGGGGCGTGCGGCACTTTCGGGCTCTGGGGGTCGCTCCCCGGAGGACACGGCAGTCAGGAGCCGGAATGGACCTGTACGAACACCAGGCAAGGGAACTCTTCGCGGAGCACGGCATCTTGGTGCCGAGGGCCGAGGTCACCGACTCGCCCGAGCAGGCACGCCACATCGCACGCCGCCTCGGCGGGCCCGTGGTGGTCAAGGCCCAGGTGAAAACCGGGGGCCGCGGCAAGGCGGGCGGCGTCAGACTCGCCGCCGATCCCGCCGCCGCCGAGCTCATCGCCCGTCAGATCCTCGGCATGGACATCAAGGGCCACACGGTCGGCACGGTGATGCTGGCCCAGCCCGTGGACATCGAGACCGAGTTCTACGTGTCCTACGTACTCGACCGCGCGGCCGGCCGCTTCCTCGCCATCGCCTCGGCCGAAGGCGGCATGGACATCGAGGAGGTGGCCGCGACCCGTCCCGAGGCCGTCGCCCGCGTCCCCGTCGACCCGGGCCAGGGCGTCACCTCCGCCAAGGCGGCCGAGATCGCCGAGGCGGCCGGCCTGCCGCAGCAGACCGTCGACGTCCTCGTCCGGCTCTGGGACGCCCTGGTCCGCGAGGACGCCCTCCTGGTCGAGGTGAACCCGCTCGTACGCACCCGGCAGGGGCGGATCCTCGCGCTCGACGGCAAGGTCACCCTCGACGACAACGCCCGCTTCCGGCAGGCCCGCTGGGGCGCCGACGAGGTGGAGCACGACGACTCCCTGGAGGCCGCGGCCGCCGCGAAGGGCCTCAACTACGTCAGGCTCGACGGCGAGGTGGGCATCATCGGCAACGGCGCGGGCCTGGTGATGTCGACCCTCGACGTGGTCGCGGGCTGCGGTGCCCGACCGGCCAACTTCCTCGACATCGGCGGCGGTGCGAGCGCGGGGGTCATGGCGGACGGACTGTCGGTCGTCCTGTCCGACCCCGCCGTGAAGTCCGTCTTCGTCAACGTCTTCGGCGGCATCACCGCCTGCGACGCGGTCGCCGACGGCATCGTCCGGGCGCTGGACACCGTCCGGCCGACCAAGCCGCTCGTCGTCCGCCTCGACGGCAACAACGCGGCCCGGGGCCGGGCCCTCCTCGACGAGCGCGCGCATCCGCTGGTCGAGCAGGTCACCACCATGGACGGCGCCGCCGCCCGTGCCGCCGAACTCGCCACCACGGCCTGAGAGGGAACACCATGGCCATCTACCTCACCAAGGAGAGCAAGGTCCTCGTCCAGGGCATGACCGGCGGCGAGGGCATGAAGCACACCCGGCGGATGCTCGCGGCCGGCACGAACGTCGTCGGCGGCGTCAATCCGCGCAAGGCCGGCCGCACCGTCGACTTCGACGTACCCCGGTGCCCGAACGGCCTGGGAGGCGCCCCCGTGACCGTCCCCGTCTTCGGCACGGTCGCCGAGGGGATGCGCGCGACGGGTGCGGACGTCACCGTCGTCTTCGTGCCGCCCGCCTTCGCCAAGGCCGCGGTGATCGAGGCCGCCGACGCCCGCATCGGGCTCGCCGTCGTCATCACCGAGGGCATCCCCGTGCACGACTCCGTCGCCTTCACCGCGTACGCCCGGGAGAGGGGCACGCGCGTCGTCGGTCCCAACTGCCCGGGGCTCATCAGCCCGGGCCAGTCCAACGCGGGCATCATCCCTGCCGACATCACCAAGCCGGGCCGCATCGGGCTGGTCTCCAAGTCGGGCACGCTGACGTACCAGCTCATGTACGAGCTGCGCGACATCGGCTTCTCTACGTGCGTCGGCATCGGCGGCGACCCCGTCGTGGGCACCACGCACATCGACTGCCTCGCCGCCTTCCAGGACGACCCCGAGACCGACCTGATCGTCCTCATCGGCGAGATCGGCGGCGACGCCGAGGAACGGGCGGCGGCGTACGTCCGTGAGCACGTCACCAAGCCCGTCGTCGGCTACATCGCCGGATTCACCGCGCCCGAGGGCCGGACCATGGGGCACGCGGGCGCGATCGTGTCCGGCTCCTCCGGTACGGCGCGGGCGAAGAAGGAGGCACTGGAGGCGGTCGGCGTCCGGGTGGGCAGCACCCCGACTGAGACCGCGAAACTCGTACTCGCGCTGCTCGAGGACCGGCAGCGGGCCGTGTGAGCCGGGAGATCCACAGCGGGCCGTTCGAGCCCGGGGCCTGTGCGGTCGTCCGGCCCGGGGCCTGTGCGGTCGTCCGGCCCGGGGCCTGTGCGGTCGTCCGGTCCGGGTCTGGGATGGGGTGGTTCGTGTCCGGGCCTGGGGGGGGGCGTGCCCGGGGTTGGGGCGGGGCGATCCGTATCCGGGGATGGGGCGGGGTCGTCCGTGCCCGGGCCTGGGGCGGGGCGGTCCGTACCCGGGGTTGGGGCAGGGTTGTCCGTGCCCGTATCTGGGGCGGCCGTGCGAGCCGGGATCCGCAACCGGCCCGGACGAGCCCGGGACCGTGGCGGGTCATCCGAAGCCCGGCCCGCATGGGGCGTTCAAACCCCGACCCGCATCGGTTTGTTCGAACCCCAGCCCACATGGGTCGTTCGAACCCCGGCCCGCATGCGTCCGTTCGAACCCCGGCTCACATGGGTTCGGCCGAACCCCGGCTCGCAGCGGGCCCGGCCGAACCCTGGCGCGCATCGGCCAGTTCGAATGCGGCCCGTAGCGGACCGAGCGAACCGCTGGTCTGTAGGGGTCAGTTCGCATCCCCGGTCCGTAGCGGTCAGTTCGCATCCCCGGCCCGTAGCGGTCAGCTGGCATCCCCGGCCCGTAGCGGTCCGTCCGAATCCCCGGTCCTTAGCGGACCATCTGGACCCCGGCCCACAGTGGCCCGCCCGAACCACCGCCCCCTGGCGGCCGTTTGAACCCCCGCCCGTAGCGGGCCGCCTGAACCCCGGCGTCGCGACGGGCTGTTGGCGCCCCATCCCCTACAGGTGGGCCGCCTGGGACTTCCCTTTTCCGCCCCGACCGTGCACCGAGAGCGGAGCCACCGCATGAAACACACCCTCACCCTCAAGTCCGGTACGTCCTGGGCCGAGGCGTGGCAGCGCTGCCTCGCCGTCGCCCCCGAGGCCTTCCGGGACGACCGGGTCCTCAACCTCTGGAACGCCCGCTGGCAGGCCGACGGACGGGCCCTGCCCGCCGCCAGCCCGGTCGACGGCAGTCCGGTCGCCGGCCCGCCGCGCCTGGACGGGGCCACCGCCCGGCGGGCCGTGCGCGCCGCCCTCGACCAGCACCGGGCCTGGCGGCACGTCCCGCTGGACGAACGCCGGGCCCGCACCGCGGCCACACTCGACGCCCTCGCCGAACACCGCGACCTGCTCGCTCTCCTGCTCGTCTGGGAGATCGGCAAGCCCTGGCGGCTCGCCCTGGCGGACGTCGACCGGGCGATCGACGGCGTCCGCTGGTACGTCGACGGCATCGAGCCGATGCTCGCCCACCGGGCCCCGCTGGACGGACCCGTGTCCAACATCGCCAGCTGGAACTACCCGATGAGCGTGCTCGTCCACGCCATGCTGGTGCAGGCACTGGCGGGCAACGCGGTCATCGCCAAGACCCCGACCGACGGCGGCGTCGCCTGCCTCACCCTGGCCTGCGCGCTCGCCGCGCGCGAGGGGGTTCCCGTGACCCTCGTCAGCGGCAGCGGAGGCGAGCTGTCCGAGGCACTCGTGCGGGCGCCCGAGATCGGCTGCGTCTCCTTCGTCGGCGGCCGCGACACCGGCGCCGCGGTGGCCACGGCCGTCGCCGACCTCGGCAAACGACACGTCCTCGAACAGGAGGGACTCAACACCTGGGGCATCTGGAACCACTCGGACTGGGACGCGCTCACCGCGGTGATCCCCAAGCTCTTCGACTACGGCAAGCAGCGCTGCACGGCGTACCCGCGCTTCGTCGTCCAGCGGCAGCTGTTCGACCAGTTCCTGGCGGCGTACCTCCCGGCGGTGCGCGCGCTCAGGGTCGGGCATCCGCTTGCCGTGCGGGATCCCGGCGACCCCTTCCCCGACCTGGACTTCGGGCCGGTGATCAACGCGGCCAAGGCGAAGGAGCTGCGCGATCAGGTCACCGAAGCGGTCGAGCGTGGAGCGGTGCCGCTGCACCGCGGCAGCCCGGACGACGCGCGCTTCATGCCCGGGCAGGACACCTCCGCCTACGTCCAGCCCGTGACGCTCCTGAACCCGCCGCGTTCCTCCCCGCTGCATCACGCGGAACCGTTCGGTCCGGTCGACACGATCGTCCTGGTCGACACCGAGGCGGAGTTGCTGGCCGCGATGAACGCCTCCAACGGAGCGCTGGTGGCGACGCTGTCCACGGACGACCGGACCACCTACGAGCGACTCGCCCCGCAGATCCGGGCGTTCAAGGTCGGCCACGGCCGGCCCCGCTCCCGCGGCGACCGCGACGAGCTGTTCGGCGGGCTCGGGGCGTCCTGGCGCGGCGCGTTCGTGGGCGGCGAGCTCCTGGTGCGCGCGGTGACGCGCGGACCGGCGGGGGAGCGGCTGCCGGGGAACTTCCCGGAGTACCAGCTGGTGCCCTGAGAAGGGAGGACGGCGTACGGCACGGGGCATGCCGCACACGCCCTAACTGTGCTGTCCGGACAGGTTGGTGACGCGGCTGGCTGGGGTGTGGCCGCTGATGCCGGTGTGGGGTCGGTGGTAGTTGTACCAGTCCAGCCAGTC